>JAJPHU010000058.1 GCA_021325115.1 Planctomycetota bacterium
CGTACTCCCGGAATGCCGGGTATCAAACGGCGAACACGGCCGCTGGCGCCGCGCCGCACTTCCGGCGGCGGCGTCAGAGCATGAGCCAGGATTTCCTCAACACGATCGCCTGCTGAGACCGGCCGCGACCGACGGCAAGTGAGGACATGCGCTTGTTCCTTTGCCATGCCCGTCAGCGTTTCCCAGGCGCGATTGACGAACAGCAAATGCCCGCGGCGATCGAGCACGAATAGAGGCTCGGCGCAATGCTGGAAAAAGGCTTGCCAGCGAAACTCCTTGGCCAGGCGCCGCGGCGAGCGGGGAGCGTCCACCTCCTGTTGTACCGGCGCACTGCTCGGAACTTGCTCACTCATGGCTGGCGGCCGTTCGCTCAGGTTCCAGTCGATTGCTGCCACATGTTCAGGGCGATAAAGAAGACGGCGAGAACAAGGGCGGCAAGGGTGGTCAGAAAAATAGAGTTGAAATGGTGTAAAATATACAGAACGATGCCGATGGCGATAAGGAAAAGAGCCAGCCGCAAACCCCAGCGGACCGCTTCGTACAGGATCGCTCCCCACTCCTCGAAGCGCGTGGCGCTGTAGACCAAGCTGATAAGGATGATCAGCAAAGGCAGTTCCACGAAATAGATATTGTGTCCGGGTAACAGCGTGTGCATTTCCGATTTACCTTGTCGTTTTGTCCTCTTCCGCCTCTACGGGCAGAAACGCCGGCCCGGCCAAGGCGTCGTAAATAACCATGACGTTGAGCACGCCAGCGATGACCGTGAATACCCAGGCCAATTCCAGAAGTTTATTGCCGCTGGTGTGCACGGCGTTGAGGGCAGCCTCGCTGGGGGTGCGTTCAAAGTTGCCCAAGAGCGGATCGCCACTCTCTTGCCGCCGATCGTAGTTGAGGTATTGCCAGATGGCCGGCCAGGCGGCGATGCCGACCCAGAACTGACCGGCGAACTGCGGCCGATTGTACAGGTTGGCGGCCAGCCGCGGCAGATTGAATGGATTGTTCTGATCGGCGGTGTCCGGCAAATAGACGTTGCTGCTGACGCTGTAGGTCTCCACCTCATCGCCATGCTGGAGCTGAACGGTGCCGCTGCCGAGATAGACGCCGATGAAAAAGAGCGTGTAAATGCAGACGAAAAACAAAATGCCCTTGCCGATGCGTCCTTGATAGATCTGCCCCAGTCCGGGGATGAGATAACTGAGCACGGCAGCAGTCGGATCGCCCGATCGATCCGGCAGCAATGCAGAATTCGTGGACGAAGCGGCGCTGGACATGAGTTCCTCGTAGTTTCAAACCCGGCAAACAGGGCATGTTAACGCCCCGGTGCAAACCCGGTGAGCGGAGCATGTTAATGCTGTGCAAACCACCAAGGCATTAACATGCTCCGCTCGCCCTCATTCAATTCTACCAGCGAGGCTCACCAACTCCAACCCATCCCACTATTGACCGCGAGGGCGACAGCAGCGGCCAGGCAAGCCAGACCGATGAATCCGAACAGCCATCGTCCGCGTCCGCACAACCAGTGTCCCGGAGCACCCAAGGGAGCAAGGCAAGCATCGAAACCCTGATTGAACCATAGCAGTGGCAGCAGGGGCCATGGCACGGCTGGAGTTCCGAGTTCTGAGTCCTCGGCTCGGAGAGAGGTTTCGTCGCGTGGTAAGGGGGCCGGTATTTCGACGGTCGATACCGGCTCCGGAGGCGGCGGCGGTTCGGGTTGCGGATCGCTAACTGGACCGGGCACAGGGAGAGAAGACTTTCGGTTGTTGGCCTGATGCCAGCTCTCGGCCAACGGCGGCCAGGTCGAGGCTGACGGCTGCCAGGTTGAGCGTAACGGTATCCACGTCTCAGCCTCGCTGGCTTCGGGAACCGGTGGTGCGGGCGGTGGTTCGGGCGGCGGCTCGGGCGGCGCTGTCGGCATCAGGCGCGACGCCGGCATCGGCGGCCGCGGTTCAAATCCGGACGCTGGCGGCAACGGGCGCGGAAAGGCTGTCTCGACGACCGTATACGAAACCGTCGAGTACGAAATCGGCGGCGTAGCCGGCTGGAGTGGAGGCGGCGTTTGCTCCTCCCTCTGCCGCATCGGCACAGGACGCGGCAGAGGGGGCGGTTCCTCGGCCGGTTCTTCGCCTTTGGCTTGTTCGGGCTTATCAAGCGGTTGGACCGGCAGCTCCAACATGCGTTGGAGCAGTGCATCGAGTTCCTCGAGCTGCTGCCGCGTCGGGTTCAACGTCCCCGCCCGGCGCGGCGACACGGAAATTGTCATGGCGCGTCCCTTTCCCCCTCGAGACGAAAATCCCAAACTCGCAATCCGCAATCCGCAATCCGAAATACAATCACCTGATCGGGCGCACCATTCCGTCCATCCGCGGCAAGGGTGTTGCTCTTCGGACTTCAGATTTCGGATTTCGGATCTCTCGCGAAGCGGACGGGACATTAACAAGGATGGCCGAGCGATTCTACGTCAATTGTGAGCTGAGGCCGGGGCCAGTGCTTGTTCAGGGCGCCGAGGCGCATCATCTTGCCGTTGTTTGCCGACTTCGCCCCGGCGACGCCGTCTGCCTGTTCAACGGCGACGGCCATGAATATCCCGCGCGCATCGAGAAAATCAGCCGCCGCGAGGTGACGCTGGAAGTGTTCGCCGTCGAAAGTCCGGCCCGCGAACTGCCTTTTCGTCTGGATGTGGCTGCCCCTTTGCCGCGTGGCGACCGGGCGCAATTTCTCGTGGAAAAATTGACCGAATTGGGTGTCACATCGTTCACGCCGTTGCGGACAACGCGCAGCGTGGTCCATCCGCGCGAGACCCGGCGGGACAAACTGCAACGCTACGTCATCGAGGCAAGCAAGCAGTGCGGCCGCAATGTCCTTATGGAAGTGCGGCCTCTGAGCGACTGGCCGGCTTTCTGCGTTGCGGCGGGGTTGCCACAGCGCCGCCTTCTTGCCCATCCCGGCGGCGAAAAAAGAGCGGGAGACTCGTTTGCACAAAGGAGCCTTGCCCCCTTTTTACCTACAGTTGCAGCAGTCGGGCCGGAAGGCGGATTCACAGACGAGGAAATCGCTCTGGCGAAAGCGGCGGGCTGGCGTCTGCTGGATCTGGGACCGCGCATTCTCCGCGTGGAGACGGCGGCCATCGCCCTGGCAGTGCTCTGCGGATAAGACGCTTCCGATTCATTGGTTGGCTTACTTAACGTTGGCGATGTCACGGCGATAGAGCGGTAAGTGGCGATAGTACACTTCCAAGCATAACAAGGACAACGACGTGGCCATAATGCGGCCGCCTTGCGAGCCGGGCCAGCTGCCGGCCTGGTGGGGATGCTGCGGCGTCGTGCCTTTGTCCTGCTGGAGGATCAAGAAGTCGCGGATGCCGCCTTTGCCGTCGCTATTCGGACCAAGGTTCCAAAAGCGCCAACTCTCGCCCTGCATGTGATGCATGACCTGTGTGGCATAATAGAGGTAGTAAATATTTTTTCCCTCCGCCCCCTTGCCAGGCGGATGCTCGCGCAGCATCTTGACGCCATTTTGCAAAGCCGGGTTTTTCGGACCGATGCCGCTGTACTGGCGACACAAAAGCCCAACCGAAGTCATGGTGAGCGTGGGTGGCTGACCTGGCCTGTAAGCAAAATGACCGCCTTTATCCGTCGATCCTTTGGGAGAGGATTCTACCGAATCGAGAAAACGTTCAGCCAATTTGAGAGTGTTCTTGGGCACACTCAGGCCGGCCATCTGTCCGCTTTTCAGGGCCATCAATTGCCAGCCCGTCACCGAGGTATCACCGCCGTCGGACGGCTTGGGACCGTAGCGCCAGCCGCCGCCGGCACTGTCCTGAGCGTAGACGATGAAGTTGATGGCTCGCTGGGCCGACAGCTTAAGGCGTGGATCGGAAGTCAAGCCGTAAGCCTCACACATGGCGATGGTGGCAATGCCGTGCGCGTACATGTCGCCGCTGTATGAACCGTCTTGGCTCTGCTTGCCGATGAGCCAGTTGATGGCGCCTTCGACGGTCTTGCTGTAGTCTTTTTGGGTAGCTTTGCCCGGTTTGTGGGTGATGCCAGCGCCCAGGAACGGCAGCAGGCCGAAGGCAGTGGCTGCGATATCATTGCGGTTGGCGGTGCCGGCCTCGCAGTTGCAGCGAAAGACCTTGCCAGCCGGCCGCGGTTTCTCACGGGCGTGATGATTGAACTGATGGAGCGACCACCGGCCGTCCTGCGACTGGTGTAGTGCCAGCCATTCCAGTCCCTTGGCCACCGCAGATTCCGAGAGCGAATTGCCGCCCTGATCGCTGAGCATCCGCTCTTTAGTACCGGCGCTGCGGCCGGCGAACTGGTTGCCCAGATAGCTGCCGCCCATGCCGCCCAGGGAACTGCTCAGGCCGCCGATGGCTGCGGCGTTATCCAGGTTCGCCAGAGCGCCGCCCAGGCCGCCGCCGCTGCCCGGCGGCAGCGGCACATTGCTCCGCGCCGCATCGGCTGGAGCATCAGGAACCCCCACCGACTGTGTCGGATCGACCACCCCCGGCACCACCACGTCTTCACTGGTGCGCTCCACATCGAGGTTGTACGGTGTCTGGCTGTCCATGCCCAGATCGGTCTGCGTCAGATCAAAGTCCTCTTTAGGCGGCTCTTCCACTTGCGTGGTCTGGACCTGCTGATCGAGGTCTTCCGGCGTCTCGGCCTGGACCCGGCCCAACACGGAAAACAGCCCGGCAGCCAGGCCGACAATAGCAAGATTGACGACGGCGCTGGCGATCCAAATAGGGATAATCTTGGTCCACGAAACGCCGCGATTCTCCAGAAGCACCGGCGCCACGACGACCACACGGCGCCGGCCATTGTCTGCGGGAGTGGTTGACATCAGCAAAGTCCTCTTCAAAACAAACGAGCGCGTGAGGGCGTGGGAACCTCCCGATTGCATCTACCGGGGCATTCTTGCGCCCTGCTCACCAGGTAACGTTTCCTCCGACGGCGGCACAAATTCCGTATGGCGGCTGGCATAGATGCGGCGGCGGATGCGTCGATCATGGTAGCGGAACCAGACCGTCAACAAGATTAGCCCCAACGTTGCGCCGCCGACCACCTCCAAGAACAACCAGATCAAGTCGTGTTCCCAACTTTCGTCCCCTTGCGGGTGCTGCGGGCTGGTGCGGAATTGGCCCGTCAGCGTGTGGCCGATCAAGAGCGGAGCATCACGATACTCGTTGGCTTTTTTGCTGTCGCCGGCCTTATAGCGATAGCGCTTGTAGAAATAACCTTCGAAGCTTACGGGATCATTGTATTTCCGCTGGTTGTCCAAGGTCAGACCGGGCGGCAGGTCGGTGAAGGCGATGCATACCGGGTTTTCGCCGAAGGCATCGGTCATGATCCAACCTTCGTAAAAATCGCTGAGTCCAGCGGCGCGGGCTTCCATCGGCGGTTCCCAGCGCAGCAGCCGGATCAGGCGCCCGGAAACGTGAACGACTTGGCCGCGATAGCGCTCCGGCTCATTGAACAGGTGAAAGTAGGTCACGTCTCGGCGCGCTGCCTTGGCGAATGCCTGCGCCGAGGTGTAATGAGCCTGGACGAGGAAATTCCAGTACGCTTCATACTCCGGGGTACCGATGTAGATGCCGGTGCGGTCACGGATGAAGCCGGGCATGAGAAAATAGTTCGGGATGGGCCGGACCTCATCGGTGTTGATTAGCTCCCAACACTCGCGCTGCTCGCAAGCTTGGAGCATGACCAATTCCACAAGCGGCGTTGTGGCTGGTGGCCCGAATCCCGAAAGAAACAACATACCGGCGCCAGCGTTGGTTCGTCCCATCTTGGTGGAAAAGATACCGCGCAGATCCCAAATCGGAGCATCGAGACTGGCGCCGGCATACACGGCCGCCAGGGCCGACCAGGGACCGATGCGCGGCGTGCAGGGGGCAACAATCGTCAGCGCGGCCAGATGCTCCGCTTGGAACTCGGCCGGAGCCGAGAATAGGCCCATCAGCAGCGCAACGAGGAACATACGAATCACCGTTATGGGCGAGTGGGGCATGTCAACGCCCTACCCAAAGCAACCAGAGCGTTGACACGCCTCGCTCGTCGACTTGCTCTAACTCCCCGAAGGCGGCGGCACGAAGCTGATATTTTTGAAGCCCGCTTGCTGGCACACATCCATCACGCTGATGACTTCTTCCCATTTCAGCTTGTTGTCGGCCTGGATCTTGATGTTTTCTTTGTTCTCCACGAGGCCACGCCGTGCCTTTAGTTCTGCGAGGAGCTTATCAAGCGTATCCACCGCGCTGGTGCCAGCGTCGTCCTGCAAGGAGATGCCGCTGATAAGCCCCGCGTTGACATTGTCGCGCTGGGTGCGAATGATTACTGTGACATTTGCTGCCAATTTCAGATCTTGGTCTTTATCCACCGGAGCATCCGGTTTGATGTCTTCCTTGTCCTGGGCCTGCGCGATGGCTTCTGAGGGCAAGCTCAATTCCATCTGCCCTTCCAGGTCGGATGGGTGATAAGTCATAACGAAGAAGGCAAGCAGTTGGAAAGCCATGTCGAGCATAGGGGTGATCGGCAGAGTGGGTTCCGGCCCAGCTTCGGTTTTGCGGCGAATGCTCATACCGCACCTCCGGGGCTGTTCTTGGTCAAGGCCCGCAACATGAGCCGGCGATAGCCAATGTTTTTGCACAGTTGCAGGATCTCGAAAACTTGGCCGTAATCGGCGTCTTTATGGGCGCGGATGACCACAGCGGTGTTGACGTTCTTCTCGCCACGCTGTTCGGCGAGTTGCTTGGCGTCTTCAAATTGTTGCTTGAGCCAGACGCGTAAATCGTTGCGTTTCATTGGCTCCTTGCCGGGAACGAGGATGCATTCGTCGCCATCGCGGAACTTCTCCTGCACCCGCGCCAGCACATCGGAGGGCAGACGATCTTGGAAATCCGCCAGAGCAAACGGCTTGAGGTTGATGAACAGATAATCGGCCTCGCCCTTGTCCATCGGCTTGACGGCCTGCGATTTGGGCAGCTTAATGTCCTCGTTGACCTGTTCGTTGACGAAGTTGACGCACATCATGAAGAACATGAGCAGCTGCAAGACGACATCGAGCAACGGCGTCAAGTTTGGTTCCGCATGAGCGCCTTCGCCGGGTGGTCCGTGACTCATGGCAATCCTCCGGTTTTCGGTTTTCGGTTTTCCAAGGAACATTAAGAAACGGAAAACCGAAAACTATTTTTTGATGGCCGCCGTGGCAGCGGCGCGGGGATCGGCAGCCGGTGCGGCGGGTTCCGGCGCTGCCGCTGGCTTCCGCGAGTTGTGATACATCTGCGTCAACAGATCATCGGCAATGTTGCCGACATCCATCGAGACGCGGATGAGACGGTTGCGGAAGAAGGCGTGGCAGAAAATAGCCGGCACGGACAGGGCGATGCCGACCAACGTCACCACCAGAGCGTGGGAGATGCCATCGGCCAACTTGGCCGGGTTTGGCGAGCCGCCCCGGCCCAGCTCCATGAAGCTGAGGATCATGCCCCAGACCGTACCGACCAGGCCAAGCATTGGTCCCAAGGTGCCGATGGTCGCCAGGTAGGTAATGAGTTGGTCCTTGCCGGCCTTGACACTTTCGACCATGTTGAAAGCTGCCTCGCGAGCGTCATCGATGCCGTATTGCAGTCGGCTCATACCTGTTGTCAAGACGCGACCCAGGAACGAACCATCTTCCTTGGCCATCTCAAAGGCTTCTTTGAATCGGCGTTTGTTGACGGTCTCGGTGAAGTCCTCGACGAAGCCGGGCGGGATGGCCGCCCCCATGCGCAGCTCCATGATGAGCAGCATGATGAGGGCAATCAAGGCGATAGATACTACTAGCATGATGGGCGCGAACCAGCTGAGCGACTTGATGATATGCATGAAGATGCTGGGGGACTGCCGGGACAGCTCGGCCGGCTTGTTCGGCTCGGCGGCCTTGTTCTCGGTGGCCGCGTTCTCCTCCTGAGCACGGGCCGTCGGCACCGTCAGCGAAACCAGAGCGAACAGGAAAGCGGCCAGCAGACTGCCTATGACGAGGGCGGCGAGGCGAGGATGCGTTTGCGTTGCCAAACGGATCATGATTGTGAGTTCCTGCAAGAGAAATGGGCGCGAGCGAGCGATCTCCAAGATTGGGACGCAACCAAATGCTGTTCGGTTCCCCATTCTCGGTTTTTCCACAATAATACTATTAAGTGTGACGCCTGAAGATGGCGGCTGTCAAGTTCTTTCTCACTCCATTTACCAAGCCGCAGCACCCGCAAAGGATATCCTTGCGGGCGCTGCGGGCTAGTAAGAGAGTTATCCACGCGGCCCTTGCCCAATTCGCTCCTGGAAATACGCCAAAGTGCGTTTCAACCCTTCATGCCGATCGATCTGCGGCTGCCAGCCGAGCAGACTGTGTGCCCGGCTGATGTCCGGCTGCCGCACCTTCGGATCGTCCTGCGGTAAAGGCCGATACTCGATAACACTTTGGCTGCCCGATAAGGCGAGAATCTCCTTGGCAAACTCCAGAATAGTCACTTCGCTGGGATTGCCGAGGTTGACCGGCTCGTGGAAATCCGTGTCCAGCAAGCGGACGATGCCTTCGACGAGATCATCGATGTAACAGAAAGAACGTGTCTGCGAGCCGTCGCCGTAGACGGTCAGCGGCTCGCCGCGCAACGCTTGGCCCATGAAATTGGGCAGGACGCGGCCGTCGTCGAGCCGCATGCGGCTGCCATAACAGTTGAAGATGCGCACTATACCTGTATTCACCCCGTGGGTCCGCAGGTACGCCATCGTGATGGCCTCGGCGAACCGTTTGCTCTCGTCGTAACAGCCACGTACCCCGACGCAATTCACATTCCCCCAATAGTCTTCGCGCTGCGGATGCACCTGCGGATCGCCGTAGACTTCGCTGGTGCTGGCCAGCAGGAACCGCGCATTCTTGAGCTTGGCCAGACCAAGCGTGTTGTGCGTACCCAAGGCGCCAACTTTGAGCGTCTGAATAGGATAGCGCAGATAATCAGCCGGGCTGGCCAGCGAGGCGAAGTGCAGCACATTGTCTACCGGCCCCTCGATCTCCAGCGGATGCGAGATGTCGTGGCGGATGAACTGGAAACGGTCATTTTTCCGCAGATGTTCGATATTTTCCAGAGCGCCGGTGATGAGATTATCCACACAGATAACTTCATCGCCGCGCCCGAGAAAGCGTTCACACAGATGCGAGCCGATGAAACCGGCGCCGCCGGTGATAACTGTCCGCACGTCGAGGTCCCTCCTGGTTTATCCACCCTTGCTTGTGTTGCGGCTGGTTGGCAAACTGCTTGTGGGCATCCCTCTTGATTGGGGCGTGTAGGAGGGCTTACGTGCCAGGGGACTTTTCCCTCCCTGGTGGGGGGAGCGGAAAAAACTTACTCGGCGACTGACACAACCCTGCTCGCCAAAAATCGAGAGGGACACCCACTGCTTGTGGCAAGTTAGCGAATCCACATTGAAATTCCAGGTGCCTTCACGGTATGCTGAGGAAGTGTTGGCCTTTTTCTCCTAAGGAAGGGCATGAGAATTGCACGTAGGGCGGCTCGTTTGAGATGTACCGCCGCTAAATTGGTTAAGTCGCGCCTTCAGTGAATGAAGATAACGAGGTAGGAAGCATGCCGTCTCGACCGATTCGTACGTTTACCGTTTTACCCCATCTGCCGCCGCGGCTCCAGGCTTTGCACAAGCTGGCTTATAACATGTGGTGGACCTGGAACCCCGAAGCGGTGGCCCTGTTTCGACGCATCGACGTGGAAGCCTGGGAAGCGCTCGATCACAGTCCTGTCAAGCTGCTCGGCGCTCTCGATCCCACTCGCGTCGAGCAATTGCTGCACGATGATGGCTTTTTGGCCCATATGGACCGCGTGGAGAAAGCCTTCGATAACTACATGAGTGCCGACACCTGGTTTCAGGAGACTTACGCCGCCCCTGACCGCAATGGCAGCAGCGATCTGACCCGCGATCTCCGCATCGCCTATTTCTCCGCCGAGTTCGGCATTCACCAGAGTATCCCTGTCTATTCCGGCGGTCTTGGTGTACTGTCTGGCGATCATCTCAAAAGCGCTAGCGACCTCGGTTTGCCATTGATGGGCGTTGGCCTGATGTACCGCGAGGGTTATTTCCGCCAATACCTCACCGTCGATGGTTGGCAGCAGGAACGCTATCCGGAAAATGATTTCTTCAATTTGCCGCTCATCCCCGAGCTGAATCGTGACGGGGGACCTTTGACCATCCGCATCCCCTTCCCGGGCCGCGAGGTCCACGTCCGCATCTGGCGCATCCAGGTCGGGCGGGTACCGTTGTATCTGCTGGACACCAACATCCCGCAGAACACACCGGAAGACCGCACCATCACGGCCCGGCTCTACGGCGGCGACAATGACATGCGCATCCGCCAAGAGATGGTGCTGGGCATCGGCGGAGTCATGGCCTTGCGCGCTCTGGGTAAGCCACCGACTGTCTGCCACATGAACGAGGGCCATAGCGCCTTTTGTGGTCTGGAGCGCATTCGTGCCTTGATGCAGGAACATGGACTATCATTCCACGCCGCCCGCGAGGCCGTCGCCGCTGGCACCGTCTTTACCACGCACACGCCTGTTCCTGCCGGCAACGACGTATTCGCTCCGCAGCTCATCGAGCACTATCTCGGCAGCTACATCGCTCAATTCAAAATCAGTCGCGAGGAGTTCCTCGGCCTGGGCCGGCAAAACCCTTTCGATCAAAACGAACCGTTCGGTATGACCGTGCTGGCCATCCGTTTGGCCAACGTCTCCAACGGCGTCAGCAAGCTGCATGGCATCGTCTCCCGCAAAATGTGGAAGAACATTTGGCCAGGCTTGCCCGTCAGTGAGGCGCCGATCATCGCCATTACCAACGGCATCCACACACCCAGTTGGGTGTCGCCGGACATGGCTCAGTTGTTCGATCGCTACATGGGCACCTCCTACGACGGCCGGCCCAGCGAGGCGGCCATGTGGAAGCGCGTCGAGAACATTCCCGACGCGGAGCTATGGCGGACACACGAACGCCGCCGCGAACGGCTGGTGGCCTTCGCACGCATGCGCCTTAAGCAGCAGCTCAAGAATCGCAACGCCCTGCCTGCGGAAATTGCCCGCGCCGACGAAGTGCTCGATCCCGACGCTCTGACCATCGGCTTCGCCCGCCGCTTCGCCACCTACAAGCGCGGCACGCTCATTTTCCGCAACCCGGAGCGCCTGGCCGCCCTCGTCAATAACAAAGATCGGCCGGTACAGTTTATCTTTTCCGGCAAAGCCCACCCCAAGGACAACGGCGGCAAGGAACTGATTGCTGAGATCTTGCAATTTGCCCGCCGTCCGGAGTTTCGCCGCCGCATCGTCTTCCTCGAAGACTACGACATGAACGTGGCCCGCTATCTGGTGCAGGGTGTGGACGTGTGGCTGAACAATCCGCGTCGTCCGCTGGAAGCGTCCGGCACCAGCGGCATGAAAGTGGCCTGTAACGGCGGACTGAATCTTAGCGTGCTGGACGGCTGGTGGGACGAGGGCTACGACGGTGAGAACGGCTGGGCCATCGGCGCTGGCGAGGAATACACCGACCTGAACTATCAGGACGATGTAGAATCGCGAGCTATCTACGATCTGTTGGAGCAAGAGATTGTGCCATTGTTCTACAGCCGTTCGTCGGATGGCCTGCCGCGCGGCTGGCTCAAACGCATGAAGCGCTCGATGATGACGCTCTGTCCGGTCTTCAACACCGGCCGCATGGTCGCTGAGTATTTGACGACCTGCTATCTACCGTCGGCCCAGCGCTTCTTGCGTTTGACCGGCGACAATCTTCAGAAGGCCAAAGAGCTAGCGCAATGGCGTCAGGGATTGCAGCGCGGCTGGGGACAGGTGAAAGTGGAAGGCGTCGAAGTCCAGGGATCCGACCCGATGCACGTCGGTAGCGAACTGCCGGTGACAGTGCGTGTCAACCTGGGACGCTTCTCGCCGGACGATGTGGAAGTGCAGATATTCCACGGCCTGGTCGATTCGATGGGGGAGATCCCGCGGCCGCAGATTGTGTCCATGAGCCATAACGGCAAGCCCAAGCACGACAACGTCTGGGAATTCCACGGCGCCATTCCCTGCCGTTCGAGCGGCCAGCACGGTTTCGCCGTGCGCGTGCTGCCGCATCACGGCGACCTGGCCAACTCCTATGAGCCGGGCCTGGTGTGCTGGGGATAAAAAGAGTTGGTTTGTCGTTTGGCACACGGTTCGCGCCAAGCGATAACTCAACCCATCGGAGGAGCCACAAGTGAAGATGTTCCTGCTCTTCATGGGCGGCGGATTGGGAACGTGCGTCCGCTGGTGGCTCAGCAGCTGGTTCAACGCTCGGCCGTGGGTACATGGTTTGCCTTGGGGCACCTTCGCCATCAATGTCAGCGGCTCGTTTATTCTCGGCATGGCGGCGGTCCTTATCCTCGAACGTTTGCCGCCGCAGCATCAAAACTGGTATCTGTTGGTCGGCACCGGCTTCTGCGGCGGTTACACGACCTTCTCGACGTTCGAATGGGAGACGTTTAAGCTTGTCCGCGACGGCAGCTGGATGTTTGCTTTGGCCAACGTCGTGGGCAGCGTTGTGGCTGGTTTCGCGGCAGTGCTGCTGGCTGTGACGCTCATACATGCTATCGGGCCGCCGCGCTAGGTGAGCGGAGTTGCGTAAGTGCTACCCGGTCCCAACTTCCTCCCCCTATGTGGGAGAGAACGGAGAGTAGAAGGGCAAGTGTACCAAGCGGTTCCCCCTTGAACCCTTCCTCACCAAGGGGGAGGGAAATGTCCGCTAGCCCTAAGCGTCCCGAGGAGAGCAGCGGCGATGAAAATCGAATGCGACGCCCGGTTGGTGACGATCTATGTCAACAGTACCGATCAGTGGCATGGCCGGCCTCTGTACTCGGCTATCGTTGAATTATGCCGGGAGCGCGGCATCGCCGGTGCTACCGTCATTCGCTGCACCGAGGGTTACGGCGCCGGCGGTCAACTGCACTCCACGCGCTTGCTGGAATTGAGCGAAAACTTGCCGATCCGTATCGAAATTGTCGATATTGCCGAGCGTATTGATCCCTTATTGGCCTCGCTGGGAGAGATGATCGGTGAGGGGCTGGTGACAGTTAGCCACATTCACATTATGAAATACCTGCACGATCCGAAGTAATTTTCACACATCGCGACGCGAAAAATAGGTCAAGCCAATCAGGGCGGTGATACAGGAAACGAGAACGGACCAGCCGGCAAACTCGGCGAGGCTGTTGAGATCGTAATGACCTTGCAGAATGAACGGCAGCCGTTGGAGGACACGATCCGGCGACAGGTAGCGCGACGGCAAAAATTGCAACAAGAAGCCGGCAGCGCAAAGAATGGTCCAGAGAATAGCGATGCCCAGGACAGTGCTATTGGCAATGGCGCTAACGGTAACACCGCAAGTGATGACAGCACCGAGCAAGACAGCCGCCAACGCCAGCGCCACCAGACTGCCGTGCCACGACAGATCTTCGTGCAGCAAAAACCACGCGCTAATCAGGATTAGCGCTCCGAGCAGAACAAAGGTGCCTAGCACGGTGGCCAGGCGTGCGTGCCATTTACCCAGGAAATATTGATGGCGGCTGATGCCGCGGCTGAGTACAGAGTCGGCCATGGTGCCGCGCTCTGCAGTGATACTGCCGGCCGTCAACACGCAGAGGATGGCAGCACTGGCCACCACAATCCAGTACAACAGCTTACTGATGTGCAACGACGCCGGCTGTACAAGGCCAACTTCGTGATAAATACCGAAGTTATAAAGCAGATAACCGACTGTAGCCAACACCGTCAGCAACACCCAAAAACGATAGACCCAGCTGCGCAACGTCTGCCGTACATCCGACTGAAAGACGGCCCAATAGGGCAGCCAACGGTTGAAGGCGACCGGCTTTTTCTCGACGACAACATCCATGACCTTGCCTCACAAGGACGGATCACAGAATCACAGAGAACACAGAGAAAAAACACAGAAAAGAAAAAAGAAAAGAATGAGATAGAACCATTAAAATATCGCCCTAATTCTGCCCTGTTTGTGTTTCTGTTTTCTATTATTTCTCCTCTGTGTTTTTCTTCTCTGTGTTCTCTATGACTTGGTGGTTCGTTTTTCCTTATCTATGCGGCTTCGGGTTGATAGATGCGTGCGAAGCCGCGGGATTCTTCCTTCTCGACCAGATCGAGAAACGCTTGCTCCGTTTGCTGACCGACGCTGCGGATCGAGATCAGCGTCACTTTGTTGTCATTAAGGGTCATGAACACATTGGCCAACGCTGCGGTATTAACGGCATCGTCCTGCAAGTACAATTCCAGGCGACGCTGCTTTAGGTTGACCATACGGAACTCTGGCAGAGCGCGGATGACCTGCGCTGCCTTGGCGATGGCTTTTTGATCGCCTTCAAGATCCAGTTCATAATGATTGCGGCGCATGCGGCCCTTGAGATCTTGCAACGAGCCACAGTAGATCATCTGTCCGTGGCTAAGGACGGCGGCGTGATTGCATACTTCGTCGATATCGCTGAGATTGTGGCTGGAGACGATCAGCGTTTTTTCACTGGCTAAGGTCTTGATTAGCTCCAACATGCTACGCCGCGCTTCTGGATCGAGTCCGTGTGTCGGTTCGTCCCAGACGAGCAAGTCCGGCTCATTGATGAGGCTGGCGGCGACGGCCAGCCGCGCTGTCATACCGTTGGAGAAGCCGGCGATGGGATCGCCGGAGGCGCGGAGCAGATCGACAGCGCGGATCAGGGAAGCGAGGCGCGGCTTACGTACTTCGCGGGGCAGACCGAACAGCCGGGCCATGTAGTCGAGATAGGTGATCGGCGTCATGCCGCGGGGAAACTGCGGATTGGTGGGGATGTAGCCGATGCGGCGGCGCAGGTCGGCGGCGTTGGGCGTCATGAATTTGCCGAACACCTTGGCCCAGCCGGCGGTCGGCCGATGCAGGCCAATAAGCAGGCGCAGAAAAGTGGTCTTGCCGGCACCGTTGGAGCCGAGTAGCCCCATCACGCAGCCGCGTTCCAGCCGCAGCGTCACATCATTGAGGGCAATCTGGCGGTTCTGGTAAATCTTAGTGAGCTTGAAGGTTTCCACCACCAGATCGCTGGAGTTATTGGCCACGCTGTTCCCTCCTCGATCCGCACGACACGCACGACAGAGTATACGCCGGAAGGCCCATGCCTGCATAGGCCAACTGCAAACCGAAATCGGTGCCGTGTTGAATTTCTCACTCCATTCGGCGATAATTGTCCGTATGCTAAGTTACACCATTACGGACGCCCGCGCCTGGCGTGCCAGCACCATTGACGATCGCCAGTCGTGGTATTACCCCCTGTCGCCACGCTGCCTGGATGCGCTCGATGAGACCATCCACCGGCTGCGTCGCCAACCTCAACCGACAACCGCTCTTTGTGCGGCTCAGGAGCCGTGTGCTGTCTGTGCCGAGGAGCTACAGCCAGTGCGGACCGCTCTGGAAAACGGCCGCGGGTTCGCCATTGTTCAGGGACCGGCGCGTGAGCGCTATTCTCCACAAGAAATGCAGGTCTGTTACTGGCTCCTCGGCCAACTGATTGGTCGGCCTATTGAACAGAATGTGCAAGGCACGTTGCTCTATGATGTGCGCGATACCGGACAGGATGTTCGCTATGGCGTCCGCTTCTCCGTCACCAACGCCGAGACTGGCTTTCATACGGATAATTCGTTTGGCGATGGCATAGCGGATTACGTAGGTCTGCTATGTATTCAGCCAGCCAAAAGCGGTGGATTGAGTCGGATTGTCAGTGGCTACAGCGTCCACAACGAATTGCTGACCCGGCAACGTGATTTGCTAGAAATCCTCTATCAGCCATGGCACATCGATCGCCGCGGCGGCGTGCGGCCCGGCGAAGGACCAACTGTACAGCACCCGGTGCTGTCCTGGGACGGACACGGTTTGCAGTACCGTTATCTGCGTTACTGGATTGAGTCCGGCCACGACAAGGCCGGCCAGCCGTTGAGCACTGTCCAACGGCAAGCACTCGATGCGCTCGACGAAGTGGCAAATGATCCGTCCCTGCGTGTCGAGTTCGCGCTGAAGTCCGGTGATTTGTTTTTCATCAACAACCGGTGGATTCTGCACAACCGCACGGCCTTCGAGGACTATGCGGAACCGCAGCAGCGCCGCCATCTTGTCCGCCTCTGGCTGCGCGTGGACTCGGCCCTTTCTTTGGGTGAAGGCCCCTGATGCGGCCACAACTGGGCCAAACGAGCCGGAAACGTAAGCAATGGTTGTGCTTCCGTTGCTTACACTTCTGGCTTTTGTACAGGACATGCAGCACGTTCCCGAGCGACAGCAGGGTTCAGGATGTTGCGGCGTTCCTCCTTGTGTCGGCGAAACCATGCTGTCACCAGCAGGACGCTGTCGATCTCACGAGGAGACGGCGGTCCGGCTGCTGATGAGGGGCGCCCATACACCTCCCGTAAGCGCTTCGATGCTTCGCGCCGGCTTGGCTCATCCTTGGGCGCCGGTACGACGGCGCAGACGCGCCCGCCGTGAATGAGGTACCACATCTCCACATCATCGTGGCCTCGCACCCGGTAAACGAAGGAGTGTTGCGAAGCCTCGCGCACCCGACGCAGACGTTCGCTCAGCCAGGTCAAGGAATCGAGCTTGTCGCGGAGGGCGGCGGCGCGCTCGAAGGCCAAAGCCGCAGAGGCTGCGGTCATTTCGCGTTCCAACATTCGCAGCGGTGAATTGTCATCGCCGCGGAGAAAAGCGAGAACGGCCTGGACGCTGGCGGCATAATCAGCGCGCGTGCAGGCAGCGGCGCAAGGCCCCAGACAGTTGCCAATCTCGTGACGGATGCAGCCCGGCGTCAATGGCAAGTGGAACAGCTCCGGCTGATCGGCAAAGGTCATCTCCTGCGATTGCGGGCAGTCGCGCAGGCGAAACCAATCATTGAGTCGTCGCACAGCCTCGCGGGCCTTGACGCCGGCCGGCACCGGGCCGAAACCATCCGAGGCGGTTCGCGGCGGCAGGGGGGCCAAAAAAACCGTTGCCGCTGGACGCCGACCTACGCACACATAAACACGCCGCCGCAGCCACGGCTGTCCCTGCACATTGAAACGTGGCTGCCAGTCCTGAATCAGTTCCAGCTCGCGCAGCAGGGCAGCAAACTCGTTCGCCGCGATCTCCCAGACCAACATACGGGTACGTTTGAGGATGCGCCCCGCCTTGGGATCGCGACTCCGCGGACGGAAATAACTCAGGAGTCGGACGCGAAGGTTCTTCGCTTTGCCAACGTAAATCAGCTCGCCTTTGGCATCGATCATGCCATAGACGCCCGGCAAGCGCGGACAAGCGCGCCGCACCAGGACACGCAGGTGGCCTGGACGGCGGGCTTTGACCCTGTGCAATTGAGGCGCTCCTGCATCGGGCCAAAGGGCGATCGGGCCGAATCCTGTGAACGGCCGGCGGGCAAAGAGTCCTTCCACCGTCCCCCCTCCCTGTGTTGTTCTTTTCCGAGCCAGAAGCATAAGCAACGGCCCCTATACGGTCGCTTATGCTTCTGACTGGTTTCGGGAAGTCGATTTTTGTACATGTGAACTCTTGACTACTGCCGAGGCAGGGATTATCCTTGAAGCCGGCGTCTTGGGGACGCCGGCGCCGCAGCCGCCCGGCTGGGACCATTTGGGGGCGGCTGCGGTTTGCTTTGCCATGCTAGCGCTGCTCTCAAAAACCGTACGGCATCTTATCGGAAGCGACAAGACAAGAGGGTAATTCTGGCGTCCAAGAAAAAGCACAACTGTAGTAGGTTAATAATCGTAACGAGCGGCTCTATAAACACTTTCGATGGCAATGGCCGTTAGTGCCGTGCCGTAATCCAGATCAATGTTGGCCATCGTATCGTGGCTGTCATGGTAGCCAGTGCGGTTGATGTCGTAGTTTTCCATGAACAGCACTACTGGCACGCCGGCGTCGGAAAAGATTTGGCCATCGGTGTTGTACAGCGTGCTGCGCGGGTTGTGCGGCAGACGCACTTCGCCGCGCAGCGGCAGATGAGCGGCGATCGGTGGGACGTGGCTGCCGTCGGGGCTGCGTTGGCCACGGCCCAGGCCGCGACGGCCGGCGCGGTGATTCAAACGCTCGCAGGCCGCGTTCCACGCTTCATTGGCCAGGTGCGCTTGCTCGGCCAGCCACAGGGAACGTCGGCCCGTCCCCGGCGAAATCTGAAACACATCCGGCTCCTTGTCATTATTGTGGGCCACCATGTCCAGCACATACACACCCTGGATGCGCACTTTCGAAAGATCGCGCCACTTCGGGGCGTCTGCCCGACGCATCTTGAGTCGGCCTTCGACGAGCCATTGCGTCAGGTGCCGTGCGCCCAGACAATCGGCGGGGAACTCCTCGCCGGTCAGGTGGATCAGCCAGACATCGCAACCGAGCTGCTTCTTACGGCTCATGTCCAGGAAGATCGGCGCCGCTTGCATCAGAGCTGCCGTTGCGGAATGATTGTCGTCCGCTCCCGCTGCTGCTAAACGCGCTCCGCTGCCACCGTAATGCGGATCATAGCGATCCAGCATGTAGGCTGTATCGTAATGGTCGGCCATAATGACTGCTCGGCGACGGTCGCGGCCAGGGATGATGACAATTAAATCACGCTCGTGCAGCACCTGTTCCTGATTCTTCTTCCAGCCGTTCATCCACGGGAAATCAAAATCCGTCTGCCACGAAAAGGGCAGCTCGCCGACCAGCGCCTTGCCGACCAACCCGGCCTTGGCCACCAGGCGGCGATAATACTTCAACAAGTAATCGCCCAGGGGATCGAGGTCGCGCCGCAGGTACGGGAGCAGTTTCTTGGTTGCTTCGTCATCGATATAATCGGCATTGCACTTGGTGATATAGCGTCCTTCGGAGAGAAAAGCGATCTTTTTCCAATAATTCACCTCAAAGGTGCGGCGTGTTGTGAAAGGGAAAGTTGCGCCGTTCGGTGGGACCGACGAAACCGGCTCCAAACAGCGCTCCAACGTTTCGACCAGGCGTTGGCCGCGCAGCGGATCTATCGATCGCGCCGGTAGCGATCCCAACCACGCTTCCAAGGAATGCTCTGCTTCCGGCAGCAGCAGTTGCCGCGCCAGCGAGCGTGGCAAGGGACGCTGGCCGCGCAGGTGCCAGGCGTCGAGCAGCAGACGGACGTTGAGGGCGGTCTGGCGATAATGGTGATCGTGCGCGTGCTGGAATAGCTCCAGTGTTTCCAGGTATGGCTCGCGGTGCCAAAGGCGCGGCCACAACTCCACGGGGCGCATCAGGTCCGGTTGCTCTGCGAGATAGGCGGTCAGGTAACCGAGCGGTGCATCCGGCAGCACGGCCGGCTTATTTTGTGTATGGTCCAGATAAGCCGCCAGCGGACGATGCCAGTAAATTTCGTGCCGCCCCACATGCAGGGGCGGAAACTGAAAGCGATAACCGAACAGCCCACCTTCCCGCACGCGCTTTTCGGCCTGGCGGATCTCGTCATGGCTGGCGCGCGGGCCATCCAAGAGCAGGTGATAATCGCGCGTCCACAGCTGCACGTTGCGAGCCATCGGCTTACCGTACAGGCCGAGATCGTTTTCCTCCGTGCTGAATAAGACGTGGACCAACTTTTCTTCGCGTTCTCTTCGTTCCTTGTCCTCCAGCACGGACAGCTCGTCCTCGTGGCGATGCAGCTTGGCCCAACGATGGGTGCGCAAATAGGTGTTCTTGACAGCGAGTTGCGGATCGTCGGGAGTCGGCACTTCGGGATGCGGTTCATGTAACCAGCCCGATTGTGGGATACGCAAGCCATGCACATCTTCGCGGCGCGGCAGGACGCCCTGCAAGGGGATTTGTGCGGCGAAAGGAAACTCATGCTGCAACTGCTGATAGCCGGGCACGCCCCAGAACAACAGACTTGCCGGACACGGCAGCAGGTGCAACTGTTCACTCAGATACGCCTGCTGGATGCTATGGGGCAGCGTGGCAAAGGGACGGAAAGTGAGGAGGAATCGAACGGCGTGCAGGGGTTGCTTCTTGGCCCATAGATACGGCTTGGTCCAGTCCGGCAGCGGTCCTTCGCGCCAATGCGGCCAGGCCAGGTGGTCCTCCAAAGGTAGGATGCGAAAACCGGCCTTGCGTAGATCGGCCAATTCCTCCAGCGGAATGTTGTAGACTGTGTGCAGCAAGCGACGAAGGAAATTCTCCCCCAACTCGGCTGGCGCCTGGCGGCGCGGGGTGAGAAAAAAACTACGCCAAAAGGCGCGGGCCGGTCCTTGTTCGCTGGAGCCGAACACCGTCCAGCGCACCCGCCCCTTATCGTCCTGCGTTTGCGACAGGGCCACTGGCAACAGCGTAACATAGCGCTCATGAGTCAGCGGACTTTTGTGGACCAAGACCGGGGGCCAGGCAGGATTCCCTGCCAGCTTGGTCCGCGAGAAGCCGTGCGTCGGCCGGCCATGCGCCAGCTCCACCAGGCCATGCACCACCACCTCGGCGATATGTGCCAGTCCCGGACGAAGCTCCCGCGCTTCCTCCCACTCGCAGATCGGCCAGCCCCAGGGATCGTTTTCGTCCAGCTCGTTGACCTCATCGGCCTGGTAGGGCTTGCAAGCTTGGCGTGGCGGCGGCATGAACTCCGAATAAGCGGCGATGGGATAGCTCCCCGCCGTGCCGAACCACGGAGCGCCGTCTACTAATCGCTTCCATCCTGCTGGTGTCATAATCGATTCACATCGAAAAGATTAACTCGGCGGCGTGATAAGTTGGGGCAGCAACAACGCGGCCGCATCTGGATCCTCGGGGGTCGTGATGTCCGATAGCTGGCGAAAATGGATCGTATTCTTGATGATTCCCAGCAATGGATCGGAGTAGAGTTTGCCATCGGCCCGCCGCGTCACCGGCGCCAGCATGAATTCCTTATGCTTGCGGAACTCTTCCTTGAATCGTGCCAGCAGGGACGGTTGGCCGGGAATCGGATAGTGGCGATTCCATTGCCCAAGGAACGGGACAATGTTCGGATCGACCACAAAGTCCTCGAAGGTAGCGTGTGCGGCCAGTGCATCCGGGTCGGCACAGATATGCACGCTGTAGCCCGGTCGGTGTTCTTGTCCGGGTACCGGACCTTCGATGATGGAGATACGGATTTCCTCAAAGCGGTCCTTATGATTCATCTGCCGTTCGGCTTCGCGGAAGATCTCCTTGCCGGCTTCGGCATTGTCGAAGACCAGGCCCAGGATCGGCGGCGCTTCGCTGGTGGGGTGCCATTGGAAGGTTGTGGCGGACCACCGCGCTTCCGCCCAGAGCGGATGAGTCGCGAACATCGCGGCGGGCATCGCCTGGGCGTGCTGGCGGACGCGGGCGGCGACTAATTCCAATTGTTTGACAACGACATAGGCATAGGTATGTGCCTCGAAGTCATTCACGACCCCAGAATCCTCACTTCAGGAAAATTGTAAAAACTTGCTTGCTGGTCAAGCCGATATAATAGCCCCATCGGACTCCAATTGGCAATGTGTTCATAGCTTGAGTGATCGGCTCACCGCGAATCGCCCTCCCCATAAATGAGTTCCGCTATCGCTGCTGTTGACTCATCCGGATAGAGGAGTAAGATGAGATTAATCTTCTTATCTTAGTCGTCGAACTGAACCAAGGCAAGTCCCTGATGCGATTCCGGGTCAGGCGACAATAGAAATGTCCCCTTTTGCTCCAAAAATAGAAATGTCTTCTTGAGGTCGCCTCCGGCGGGGCGTGCTTGGTGCTGCAGGTTGGCAAGCTCACTAATTCTTGCCAGTCATCGACAGCTCTACGCTGCTCTGTTTGCCAGCCTTGCGCAGCAACGGCTGCACCGTATCGAGGTTTTTGGGATCAAAGCCGGCGCGGCTCAGATAAGTGCGGGCCAGTGTCTCGGGGGGAGGCGGCGGTGCAGGCAGGGCTTGCCGGCTCTGCTGCCATTCCTTCTCGAAGCGGGCGGCGATCATGTCGTTGGTGCGATCAGCTCCGCCGATGTCGTTGCCAAGGGGCGAATTCAAGATCAGGTTAGCTGGTACGGGACTGCGCACGGGCCGCGCCTGGACCATCTGCTCCGCCATCAATTTGCCCAACTCTTGACTCAGTACCGCCGCCAATTCGCCGTCGGTTTTGCACTGCTTGGCCAATCCTTCGGTGATGTAGATCGTGCCGACGTCCTTCTGCGTTTGATGGAAAATCTCCTCGTGAGGTTGGCCGATCGTCATAAAAACAACTTTCGGAGTGATACTTTGCGGATTGGCATGGGTAATCTGTTTGCCCACGCGGTCCACCCGAAGGGCAATCTCTTGCGTGGCTGGTGGCGCTTGCTTGAAGGACGCTGGCTGGGTACGGCCCACTTTGCCGAACGGGCTGGCAGAGACGGTGGTCAACTTCTTGTCGTCGGAGAGACAGCCAGCCGCAGCCAGCATCAACCCGAATACCAGTAGCAGCATTAGGCGAGGCTTCATGATCTCCCTCCCCAAAGATTCTTCGTTTTACCCGAAACGAGGAATCGGCGGGGAAGGTAACGATCGGTTAGCGTTCTGTCCAGACGTATCTATTCGGCAGGGTGCCTCTCTTGATTGGGGCGTGTAGGAGGGCTTACGGGCGAGCGGTCTTTTTCCTCCCCCTGATGAGGGAGGGGAAAAAACTCCTCGAGGGACTGACGCAACCCTGCTCGCCAAAATCGAGAGGGACACCCTATTCGGCATAATAGGCGACGATGCTGGACAGGCGGCGCGTAGCGCGTTCTTCGCTGACACCGTAATGTTCGGCGATGTCGCCAGCAGCGGCGCGGATGGCCCGCTGCTCAACCACTTCCAGGGGCAGCGATTGCTCGGCAGCCTCGGCACGGAGGCCAGGGCCGCTAAGGACAAGCACAGCCCCATGCACGGCGATAGCTGCCTCCACTTCAGGAATGCCCTGGTTGGCCAGCCAAGAATATTGCTGATGCAACAACGTCTCAAACATACGGGAAAACTGATCGTCATCCAGTTCACCGGCTCGATAACGACGGATCTGACGGTTGAGGCGTTGGGCCAGGCGAGGCAACACAATGTCCATCAGTGCTTTGCTCATGACGACCTCAAGAAAGGAGTGTTCAGCCGGCCACAGACGGCATGCCGTCCGGAAAGGGCGAGAGCGAGCAGTTTTACATCCTTGTTTCATTCTAGGTCGTTGCGGCGAAACAAGCAAAAGGGTTTAGCGGCCCAAGGTCAAACCATCTCCTGGAGGCGAGGAGAATAGGGCGAAGACAACGATATTTCTATATGTAACTCTTGCTAAGCTGTAACTGGTTTGCAGAGAGCGGACACCTGGGAAAAAAATGCTCTTGCTTTTTGCCAGGAGAAAAGATAGAAGAAGAGACTGGTAAGGAATGTAGGGAGGGAACCCAGTTCCATTTCTTTTGGAGGGAATGAGCAGGAGGCCAAATCCTTCAAAACCCACCACTTAATACCTTCAGGGAAAGGATTGCCGAAGATGCTCGTTTTGTCTCGTCGCTCGAATCAAAAAATCGTTTTCCCCGACATCCAGACGACCATACAAATCGTCGCTGTCAAGGGAAACATCGTTCGGTTGGGCATCGATGCCCCCGAACAAGTTGCCGTTTACCGCGAAGAATTGCTGCAAAAAGAAGGCTTTTCTGCGGAAGCTGCGGCCTCTGTGCCGCCTTCTGGGAAGAATGAAGCAGCACATTTGCTGAACAACCTTCTCAACATCAATACGGTCGGCCTGGGTTTGTTGCGCCGGCAGCTGGCGTTGGGCCAAGTGGGCGAGATGCAATCTACCCTCGATAAGATTGAGTCCAACCTGCAAAACATCCAGCAACGGGCCGAACATTTTCAGACAGGCCCACCCCCGGCTCCTCGTTCCCAATTTCTGTTGGGGAACGTAAAGCGGCGAGCGCTGGTGGTCGAAGATGATTGCAACGAATGTGAGCTGCTGGCCGGGTTCTTGCGCCTGGCCGGACTGGACGTCCACACAGCCGGCGATGGTGCTGCGGCCCTGGATTATCTGCAATCACAGGGTAAGCCGGATTTCGTGCTGCTGGACATGATCCTGCCGCGCTGTGATGGACCGACCACCGTTCGCGCTATCCGCCGCAATCCCGCTTACGCGGGTCTGCGCATCTTCGGCGTTACCGGCGCTCCTGTCGAGCAATTCAATTTGGTTGAAGGACCAAACGGCATCGACCATTGGTTCCGCAAGCCGCTCAATCCCGAAGTGCTGCTCCGTGAATTGCAACGCCCTCCTGCTGACGAGCCGGAAGCGTAAGAACTACCGGACAAAGCCGCAGGGCATGCTATCCGCGTGCCTGAAAAGGGGCAAGCGACCAGCTTGCCCTACGGTTTTGTCCGCCCCGTCCTGGGCGAGGGATAGTTCTAGAGATTCGTCTGTCGTTTCTCCTTCCGGCTCGGTAGTCTTGCCATCTCTTGTACGCTATCCTACATGTAACGGAAAGAATTGCCCCGTCGAGTTCGCCTTGGGCGCGGGACGGGACAAGGTGCCTCGACAGTGGCGGAATGAAAATTGCACCAATTTCCCGCCATGAGAGAAGAGCACACCAACAAACTGTTGGGACCTTCATCCACGAGTCCCGCGATTCCTCCGCCAAGGGCGGTTAATGGGAAGGCTTCTCCAGGTTCGCTGCAATGTTCTGAGGAAGGGTCTCTGCGCACTACTGCGCCAGAGCATTTCCTGGAGTTAGCCCGCCGTTACAGCGCCTTACTGGATGAAGCCGTAGAGCAGCGTATCCATCAGGGTGAGGTGCTCTCCGTGGCATTGAGTGATTTAAGCACGCGGCTGAGACAGCTGCAGGCCGGTGCCCGTGATGTCATCGAGCTTCATACCCACGTCCTCGACAAAAAGCTGGCCTCAGCGCCGCCGCGATTGACGGGAGCATACATGGAGGAAGGGCGCTTCATGGTGCTCGAGCTTATGGGGCGTCTGCTCACCGACTACCGAAAGGCGTTCCTGCAAGCGACGCAGCCGTCCGACAAGGGAGGTTCTAGCTTTGCCCCCTCGGGGGCGCACCGAGGGAACAAGGGATGAGCACTTATCTTCTCAAGCTCTACGTCACTGGGCAGACGCCGCGCTCGCGCCGGGCCATCGAAAACCTGCGCCGTATCTGTGAAGAGGAATTGCGCGGCCAATACGAAATGCACGTCATCGATGTTTTAGAACGTCCTCAGTTGGCGGAGGATGAAAAGATCCTGGCCACGCCCACCGTGGTTAAGGAGCTTCCCATGCCCATCCGACGCATCATCGGCGATTTGTCGGACGCTGAAAAAGTGCTTCTGGGGTTGGATTTGCTGCCCTGTCAACCACGGAACGACACCGCATCCCGAAAGGAGGAAGGCGTTGACCTGGTATAACTATAGCGGCCCTGTCCCCAAGCTCGTGACCGGCATCCCTGGCTTCGATCTGATCGCCTATGGGGGGCTGCCGGAAGGGCGCTCCACGTTGTTGTCAGGTACATCCGGCAGTGCCAAGACTGTGTTTGCTTGTCAATTCCTGGCAGAGGGCGTTCGCCGCGGCGAACCCGGCGTCTTTGTCACTTTCGAGGAAAGCCCCGAGGCCATCCGCAAAAACATGGAGGGATTCAACTGGGACATTCCTGCCTGGGAAAAAGCCGGTCAATGGGCCTTCGTCGATGTCTCGCCGCATCCCGGACAGGAGACGATTATCAGCGGCTCCTACGATCTCAACGGTCTGTTGGTGCGCATTGAGAACGCCGCCCGCAAAGTTGGGGCCAAGCGTATGTCGCTCGATTCGCTGGGCGGCGTGTTCGCTCAACTCGGCGACACTACCTTGGTGCGCAACGAGTTATTCCGCATTGTCAGTGCTCTCAAAGAACTAAAAGTCACCTCCATCATTACCGCTGAACGCACCGAGGAATATGGTCAAATATCACGCTATGGTATCGAAGAGTTTGTCACGGACAACGTCGTCATTTTGCGCAACGGCCTGGAGCAGGAGAAACGGCGGCGTACCATAGAAATCCTCAAGTTCCGTGGCGCCACTCATCAAAAAGGCGAATATCCATTTACGGTCAGCCCCAATCAGGGCGTCGTCGTTATTCCGTTGTCGGCCATCGAATTGAAACAGAAATCGACGGATGTGCGCATTCGTTCCGGCGTACCGGAGTTGGACCGCATGTGCGGCGGCGGTTTCTTCCGCGATTCGATCATTTTGCTCTCGGGAGCAACCGGCACGGGCAAGACCCTGGTGACGACCATGTTTATTGCCGGCGGCGTCGAGGCTGGCGAGCGCTGCCTGCTCTTCGCTTTCGAGGAAAGCCGCGACCAGCTGTTCCGCAATGCCACCGGCTGGGGCGTCGATTTCGAGAAGATGGAATCAGCCGGCAAGCTCAAGGTAGTTTGCGAATATCCGGAGACCGGCAGCCTGGAAGACCATTTGATCGCCATGAAGGCAGTCGTGGACGAGTTCAGGCCGCAGCGCATCGCCGTCGATAGCCTGTCCGCCCTGGAGCGCGTGGCTACCATCAAGAGCTTCCGCGAGTTTGCCATCGGCCTGACTTCGTACATCAAGGACAAAAACGTGGCCGGACTGTTCACCGCCACCTCGTCGAGTCTGTTGGGCGGCACATCGGTGACAGAAACGCACATCTCGACCATCACCGATTCCATCATTCTGCTGCGCTACGTGGAGATGCATGGCGAGATGCGCCGCGGCGTAACGGTATTGAAGATGCGCGGCTCCACGCACGAAAAGAGCATCCGCGAGTTCACCATTGACGGCACGGGAATGCACATCGGTAAACCGTTCCGCAACATCTCCGGCATCTTGTCGGGCCATTTCATGCACCTTCCGCCCGGCGAGATCGAGCGCCTGCGCGAGATGTTCAAAGACGACGGTGATGTCACTCCTGCTGCTGTTCCTCCTGCTGTAGGAGGTTCCGAGACGCCCGATCGTTCCCGGTGACACGATCTCTGTCGGGAGATCAGCCATGTTGGAGGAATACCAACGTGCCTTGGCCGCCAGCGAGGCGCGTTTCCGCAATCTGATCGAAAAGAATGCCGATGGCGTGGTCGTGGTCAGCATGGACGGCGTGATCCGCTACGTCAACCCAGCTGCCGAGGCGTTGTTAGGCCGACCGGCTGGCGAATTGATCGGCGCTTTGTTTGGCCGGCCGTTGACGGCGGGCGAGACTACGGAAATCGATCTTTGTCCCGCGCCGCACAGCGGCCAATCTGCTCACCGCAGCGCCGAAATGCGCGTCGTCGAGATCGACTGGGAAGGACAGCCGGCTTTCCTCATTACTCTGCGCGATATCACCGAACGCAAGGAGGCTATACGCCGCCGCGATGAATTCTTGGCCATGCTCGCCCATGAGCTGCGCAATCCGTTGGCCCCCATTCTGACTGCTGTTCACCTAATGCGCCGGCATGGTTTGCCCACCGCCGATTTGGAAAATGCCCGTGTCATCATCCAACGCCAGACAGAGCATCTGGCCCATCTGCTTGATGACTTGCTCGACCTGTCGCGCGTCATGCACGGCAAGATTGAATTGCGCATGCAAGTGCTGGATCTTCGCAACATCCTGAGCGATGCCATTCAAAGCAGTCGTTCCTTGATCGAGAAACGCCACCAGCAGCTGGCGATCGCTCTGCCGGATAGACCTGTGTACGTAGAGGGAGACCCGACGCGGCTGACGCAGGTGATGATCAATTTGCTGACCAACGCGGCGAAATACACTGAGCCGGGCGGCCATATCGAGACCACTCTCCGCCGTGAGGGTACGCAAGCGGTGTTGGCGGTAAAGGACACAGGCATGGGGATTCCGCCGGCGCAGCTGGCGAATATTTTCGAGCCATTTATGCAGCTGGATACATCCCTGGAGCGCAAGCGGGGGGGATTGGGTCTGGGGCTAACACTGGTGCGGCGGCTGGTGGAACTGCATGGCGGTACGATTACCGCCCATAGCGCGGGGCCCGGACAAGGCAGCGAATTCGTGATCTGCCTACCAATCTGCGAAAAGGCCGTGCCTCCTCCGCCCAACCAGCAAGATGTTGGCCCCGTTTCCTTTGTTCCACGAAACATTTTGCTCGTCGAGGACAATCGAGATGGTCGTGAGATGTTGCGTGACTTATTGCGTTCCTGGGGCCATCAAGTTTCGGATGTCGGCGACGGCCTGGATGGACTGAACGTCATGCGTCAGCAGATGCCGGACGTAGCTTTGGTAGATGTCGGCCTACCTGGCTTGAATGGCTACGAACTGGCCCGTCAGGCCCGTGCTTTGCCGGGCGGGGATAAAGTCTGCCTTATCGCCGTGACCGGCTACGGCCAACCCGAAGACCGCCGCCGCGCTCAGGAAGCCGGCTTCAATGCTCATCTCGTCAAGCCAGTAGACCTTCGCAAACTCGAACAATTGCTTGCCGAAGCGGGCGAGCGGGGCGTTAACACGCCTCGGTAGAACGACCAGAGCGTTTACACGCCCCGCTCGCTACGTCACTTACCCAGCACATTCAGCACCGCCATGCTCATCGCCAGCACACCGGTTTTGAGCGTCGGCTCTGGCACCGGCGCGAATAGATCGGAGTGCAACGATGGCAGCGGCCTGGCGCCTTCTTGCTCCGCTTCGGCAACACGCTTGGGATCGATAGTGCCTAGCCAGAACATACAGACCGGCACTCGAGCGCGGCCATAGTGGCTGAAATCCTCGCCGCCCATCACCGGCGGACGAACTGTCACCTTGTCTGCCCCTAGCACTTCCTTGAAGAGGGCTGCCGTCTTGCGTGTCAGTTCTGCGTCGTTATAGAGCGCTGGCGTAAACTCCGCTTCGCGGATTTTGACCTCCGGTGGCGGTGCGCCCGCTCCCTTGGCTGCGGCTTCGGTGATTCGGCGGATGCCATCGAGCAAGTGCTTCCGCACCGAGTCTTTGGTACTGCGCACCGTCAGCTGTAAGCGCACTTCGCCAGGAATGATATTGTGCTTGCTGCCACCATGAATCGAGCCGACCGTTACTACCGCTGGATCGACTGGATCGGTTTCACGGCTGACCAGCGTTTGCAAATCGAGTACAATCCGTGCCGCCAGAACAATCGGATCGATCGTAGTGTGCGGTGCGGCGCCGTGGCCGCTTTTGCCGCGGACAAGAATATCCACGGAATCGGTGTTGGCCAACGCCAGTCCCTCCGTGTAGGCAACCGTGCCATAGGGCAGATTAGAGACGCAGTGCAGCGCAAAGGCATAATCCGGGCGGGGAAACTTCTTGAACAGGCCGGCCTCCAGCATCATGCGGGCGCCGGCACCGATTTCTTCGGCCGGCTGACCGATAAAAACCAAGGTGCCCTTCCAGCGCTCCTTCATGCCGGCCAAGACACGGGCCGTACCCACCCAACAAGCCATGTGCATGTCATGGCCGCAAGCGTGCATGACACCGACCTCGTTCCCATTTTTGTCCCGTATCCGTACCTTGCTGGCATAGGGCAGGCCCGTCCGCTCGATGACCGGCAGTGCATCCATATCGGTTCGTACCATCACAGTCGGCCCCTGGCCGTTTTTCAAGACGCCGACAACGCCGTAACCACCGACGCGCTCCGTCACGTCGAAACCGATCTCTTTCAGTTCACGGGCCAGGCGTGCCGAGGTGCGCGCTTCATGCAAGGATAATTCCGGATTGGCGTGCAGTTGTTTGTACAGTGTTTCCAGCCGTTCATAATCGGCGGCCAGGCGTTGTTTGACCTCATCCCTGCACTCTTGGACGCCGTCGTTTCCCGCCCTTCCCTCTCCCCTTGAAGGGGAGAGAAGAGCGGGCATAGCCGCTATCAGCCCTAACGCCAGTACTGTCAGGATGATACGTTTTCTCATTTGCCAACTGTCCCTTTGTTGCGGTTGTCGCATAGCATGGCCCTTGCAAGAAAGCGTGTTCTTAGGATGGGGGAGCTTTTCCGCCATCTCGACCGTTTTTCCCAGGATAATCTAGCGGATTTTGAGGGTATTTGGAAAAAATCTCGGAATTTTGCTAACGAATTACCTTCGGATGCGTATACTGAAAGGGAAGAGACCCACCGTTTTCTCATTTTTAGAAGCGGCCAGGGAAAGCACGAGGCAACCCCGCACCGTGAAGGAGGATATTATGCGTAACCGACGCTTGACAACTAAGCAGCGACAAGAGATCTTTCATGCCTTGGTGGCAACGCAGGATCTTGGCATCATGACTGTACCGGAGTCGGTACAGCACATCTGCAAGCAGTTCGATATCACCGAACTTCAGCTGAAGCAGATCGAGGACGAGGGAATCGACAAAGAATGGCCGCCCCTCAACGAAGCCGCCCAGACCACACTTTCGGAATAGTTCCTGAGCCAAGATACGGATAGAACACAGATACAGCAAACCCACGCAGGTCAAATGATTGTCTGACCTGCGTGGGTTTGCTGTATCTGTATTCTATCCGTATCCTGATTCGGCTCCACTTCCCCTATCCCAATCTTGTTACTTGGGGCCGGTCAGTTCGTCGGCCAAGGCACTGGCGTCGTAGACCTTGCGCAACGCCTCGACGATGCCTGCAGAGTGGACGGCCAAGGCGCGGGCTTGTTCATCGCTATAGGCAAAATCCAGGGCCAGCGATTGAATGTTGCCATCGAAGATCAAACCCACCACTTCGGCCCGGCGGTTGATGACCGGGCTGCCGGAGTTGCCGCCGATGATGTCAGCGGTACAGACGAAATTTAACGGTGTTTTAAGGTTCAATCGATCTTTTTTCTCGACCCAGCGCGGCGGCAGGTTGAACGGCTCGTGGTTGTGATGTTCGGCCGAGCGCTGGTACAGACCAGCGAAAGTCGTCTCAAACGGGACGTGCTTACCTTCTTCCTCGTAGCCCTTGACTTGTCCGAACGATAGCCGCAGCGTGAAGGTGGCATCCGGATAAGTGCTGGTGCCCTCCAGGGCGAACTTGACCTTGGCGATTTCGGCGTAGGCTTGTCGTTGCACTTCCTCCACTTCGCTCTCCATGATCTTGCGCACTTTTCGCGCTTCGGGATCAACCAGGCGGGCCAGTTCGATCATCGGGTCATGAGCGGCATCGACGGCTTCTTTTCCGCCTTTGTAGAGCTTTTTACGTAGTTTGACGTCTTTCAGCTTTGTGCCGCGGATCAATTCGTAGGCGCGTTCCGAAGGCGATTTGCTGGCCAACACTTTCTTCACCAGCGGGCTGTCAGCGCCCATCTCGTTGGCCAAAAACGTCAGACTGTCGGCCAATTTGACTTTCTCGAAATTATCGTAGATAGGCGCTTCGGAGAAGAGTTGAAACTCCAGCGATTCAAGATTGGAATCCCGAAACTCACGGAGGCGTTTGCTGTTCGGTTTGGGTTTCTCCTCGGCGGCACGGAGCAGCGTACGGGCGATGTGAAACAACTCGCAGTTGAAACCGGCGGCGCCGTCGCGGCCACCTTCAAGCAGCGTATACTTGCGAATGTTACTGGCGCGAATTTTTTGTGCGGCGGCAATGCGATCCCAGGCGTCGCGCGCATCCCTGAGGCTGTCATCCTCTTTGGCCTTGGCGCGGAGTTTTTTCTCTTGCTCCTTTTTGCGGCTCATCAACTTCGGATCCAGCAGAGCTGCCAACCCACCGACGCGGGCCTTGCGGCTGTTCTGCACATGAAACAGCTCTTCGCGAGCCTGTCGAGCATTCTCCTCGTTGCGAGTGCTGAAAGCCATCAACATCACTTCCAGGCGATTGAGCCGTTGCAGCAAAAACGGAAAACCGACGTCGCGCAGATAGTCCAATTCCGCCAGCGTGGCCAGGCGATCCGTGCGACCGGGATGCCCGGAGACGAACACCAGTTCGCCGTCTTTCGCTCCCGCTTGACTCCACTTCAGATAGTGCTCGATTTGCGCCGGCTTATTGTTCTCGTAAACGCGGAAGAAACACACGTCGAGATCGTAGCGCGGATATTCGAAGTTATCGGGATCGCCGCCGAAAAAGGCGATTTGCTGCTCCGGAGCGAAAACCAATCGAACATCTGTGTACTTTTTGAATCGATAAAGGTGGTATAGCCCGCCCTGATAGAGTGTGATAACATCGCTGCGCAGGCCGGTTCGGTCGAGCGATTCTTTCTCGATTTCGGCCATGACAGCGCGGCGGGCGGCGAATGCTTGCTCGGGCGTCATGCCCGGCTTGACCGCTGCCTGGACGCGCTCGGTCACGTCCTCGATGCTCATGAGGACGTTCAATTCCAGGTCGGTGCATTTGCGTTCCTCGGCCCGTGTGCGGGCGTGGAAGCCGTCGCGCAAGTAATTGTGTTTTTCATCGCTGAGCTTTTGCAGACAATCGGCACCGACGTGATGATTGGTCATCACCAGGCCGTCCGGCGACACGAATGAGCCGGAGCCGCCGCTGTTGAAGCGCACTGACGCTTTCTGGACATGTTCCAGCCATTCGGGAGTAGCGTCAAAGTCGTATTGTTTCTTGAGATAATCGCGCGGCGGATTGTTGAATAGCCACATACCCTCATCGCCATAGACGGCCGGCGCGGCGAGTGACAGAATCGTCGCCATCAAGGTGAACAATAGCAGCAATTTCATAATAGAAAATCCTCGGTTACGGGATGGGGCGAGCGAGACGTTAACACGTCCCCCTCGTTCATTTCTTTTCTAGAATGATGTCTCGGTTTCTTGCGCTCCCTTGCGCGAGCCGACCCACAACAGGATAACTGCCAGAACCAAGAACATTACGAGTGCCGCGATTTTCGGATCAACTCCAGCGACGTACTGGCTCAGATCCAAGGCTTTGTTGAAGCGATCCGGCAAGAATACGAAGAACGCAAGAATCAGCCCGCATAGTGTCCCGCCGGCAATGTAGCCGCTGGACAAGAGCACACCCGGACTGGTTTCGGTTTCGGCTTCCGAGATGGGCCGGCCGCGCAAGCGATCCGACAGCCAGCGGATCATGCCACCGATGAAGATCGGCGACGAAGCGCTGAGCGGCAAATACATCCCAACGGCAAAAGGCAACGCCGCCACTCCCGCCAATTCCATCGCCAAGGCGATGAGCACGCCAAGAACAACCAGTCCCCATTCGAGCTTGCCGCCGAGGATGCCCTCGATGAGCAGGGCAAACAGCTGCGGCTGGGGGGCTGCGAATGGTTCCGGCGCGTTCTGGCCATTGTCCATCTTCGACCGCTTGCGGTTGATCGGAACATCGGCTCGATACGCCGGTGTGCCGTCTTCGGCGACGAGATAACGGCCCGGCAGAATGCCGGGATTTTGCTCATCGTCTTTACGAACGTGAACGACCCGGTATTCCTTGGGGTCGTCCTGGTGCGGTTTGCCAGCCCTTTCACGAGGCGCGTTTTCAGGAATGATCAGTTTGCCCGTTGGCAGATCTTGATTGGTATAATGTGTACCGGCAGTATTGAGGGCCAACATAGTGACGCCGATTACTACAGCGGACGTTAAAGCCCCAACAAGGATCGCCCATTGTTGCCGGCGTGGCGTGGCGCCGACCAGGTAGCCGGTTTTGAGGTCCTGCGAGGTGGTGCCGCCGTTGGAGGAAGCAATACACACGACTGCGGCCACGGTCAAAGCCGTCAGCATGGCCGTAGCTCCCGTACGGCCCAGGGCAAAGAAGATCAAGCACGTCATCAACAGCGTGGCGATGGTCATGCCGGAGATGGGGTTGGAGGAGGAGCCAATCTCGCCAGTCAAGCGCGACGATACCGTGACGAACAAAAAGCCAAAGAGCAAAATCATCAGAGCACCGAGCAAGCCCTGGAAACGGAACCCCAATCCCAGGGCCGGAATGCTCATCATAACAAGAACCAGCCCAAGACTTCCGAGCAACACAACATTCATAGACAGATCACGCTCGGTACGAGCGACAGCTTCAGATCCGGCCGTGCGTGCGGTGCGGAGATCACGCAGGCCAGAGACGATGGAGCCGATAATCAACGGCATGGCCCGCAACATACTGATGATGCCACCCGCCGCGACGGCGCCAGTGCCGATGTAGCGCAGGTAATTGGCCTTCAAGGCATCCGGTCCCATATCGCGGATCAACATTTTATCGGCCGGCGCCACAGGTTCGGGCAGTTTGTCGCCAAAGGTGGCGATGAGTGGGCCAAGCACGAAGTACGATAACATCGCCCCGGCAATCATTAGGGAGGCAATGCGCGGACCGATCAGGTAACCGACGCCGAGCAACTCCGGGGCCAACTCACCGCTGATCTCCGCGCCGGGCAAGCCGACTTTGACACCGTTCTCGACCTTATACAAATGTTGAGCCGGCTCCGCCGCCCACAGTTTACAGGCTTTGGTGAGGAACTTGTGGATAGCGGCGATACCGAATCCGATGAAGACCATGCGCGCCGTCGCTCCACCCTTCTCGCCAGCGATCAGCACCTCGGCGCAGGCCGTGCCTTCCGGATAAGTCAGCTTACCGTGCTGCTTGACGATGAACGCTCGCCGCAGCGGAATCATCATCAAAATGCCGAGCAAACTGCCCAGCACCGCTACGGTCATAACGTTGACCCAGTGCATCTCGAAGCCGAGCAAGAGCAGTGCCGGCATGGTCACGCCGACACCAAAAGCGATCGACTCACCGGCTGAGCCGGTCGTCTGCACGATGTTGTTTTCGAGAATCGTCGCTCGGCGAAAGCCGAAGCTCCGTGAGAACGCCCGAAACAGCGTGATCGACAGCACGGCGATCGGCACCGATGCGGAGACGGTCATGCCGACTTTGAGCAGCAGATACAGCGAAGAAGCACCGAAGAGAATGCCAAGGAACGCGCCTAACAGTACGGCCGGCCAGGTGAACTCCGGCATGTCTACGCGGTCGGGTACATACGGTTCGAGTTTGGCCGGCTCCGACGTTGTAGCTTCGGCAGAGGAGGAAGGTGCGGTTATGATGCTGGTCGGCTCCGCCATCACATCGGCTCCGTGAGAGGTGGTTTACGTCGCTTAGGACGGGCGGACCAAACTGTAAGGCAAGCAGGCAGCTTCCTCTACGCTTGGGTCCGCCAGTCCTAACACTTCCGGCTCGCCCAGGCCACTACTTTTTGTCCTTGGTTTCGGCGAGTAGTTTTTCCACGGCTTCTTCGAGCTGTTTGTTGCGGATGTTCTTGTAGCGAATTACGCCTTCGCCATCAAGCACATAAATCGTGGGAAAAAACTGTATGTCCAGTTCCTTCAAGATGCCGCCGCTGGCGCCGTTCCACCAGTGCGTCCACGGCATCTTGTTCAATTCAAGAAATTTCTCCAGCGTCTCTTTCTTTTCATCGGCGCTGATGCTGATGAGGGTGAACGGCTTGTCCTTGAGTTTTTCGACCATATCGCGCTCGTGTGGAATCATAGCCTTGCATGGCCCGCACCAGGTGGCCCAGATGTCGAGTACAACGACCTTGCCCCTGTGGTCGGTGAGCTGGACTTTTTTCCCTTGCAGATTTTCGCTCTCCAAATTCGGCATTTTCTTGCCTATGCCGCGCTTGCGGATCTCTTCCAGAGAACTTTTGGCTTGAGCGCCGGCAGTGCCGCGCGGCAGCTTCACCTCCGCGAATTCTTTGCCGACCCGCTCGAACAGCTTTTCGGCTTGCTCGGCGATTTTCACATCGCCTTGTCCTTCACTTTTCTCTTTGTTCAGATTGGCCAGAGCGAACACGGCCAGACCCCGTGCGTCCTTGTCTTTATTTTCCTCGCTGACTTTGTGGAGCAGCTTCTCGGCGGCTTCGTCGGGCATCTGCGTCATCCGTAGACACAAGCCTTTGATGCGGGCATCCCCGGCCCAGTTGTCCGCCAGGAGATCGTACACCTTGCCTCCTTCGAGCGGCACGTTGTCGACAGCCCAGAACAAAATATCTCCCGACACTTTGTCCTTGGGATTGCCCTCGGCAAGTTTGACGATCCGCGGCGTGTATTCCTTACTCAGTTTCGTTACGATGCTCCGAAGCTCTTCTTGTGTACGGGCCTTTCGTAACTCTTTCGATACTTCTTCGACAGATTTCTGGAAGTCCTTTTGCAGCTCTTGGAATTGTGTGGTTCGGTTGTTGCCTTTTTCCTCGGCAGGCTTGTCCAGGGCCAACAGCGGCATCGCCGCGAGCAAGGCGGTGAGCAGAGTTCCAATCCAACGACGCATGGGTAGCTCCTCTTGGTTAGGGGAAAATTCAGTCATAGCAGGACAGAAAGAGTCGATCAAGCCCACGAACGGTAATTTCACGGCTCGACCGCGAACGGATCGGCCCAAAGGACGCCCAAATCGTCGAGCCGGTAGCGTGGCTCGTAACCCAGAACGCGGCGGGCCGGTCCCAGGTCCCAAATGCGCCGCGAACTTTCGCCGACAATGGTAACGACTTCGTAGCGTTCCAGCGGCACAGTCAGGGCGCGTATGAACGCCTGGGCCAAATCGGGCAGCGGGACCTGCTGCGGCCGCACGGGCTGGCGAAGACGTTCCGGATCGTTGATGTCCAGCGGCGCGGTGATGCGCAGGGTGATGACTTCCATGTTGTGGTTTTCGGCGTAATGGCGCGCGATTTCCTCAGAGAGCAATTTGGTCAAGGCGTAGGTGCCGACCGGTCGCGGCGAAGCATCGCCGGCTATCGGCCCCATCGTGCCGTGGCCCCACACCACCATCAGACTGCTGACATGGACGACGCGCCGCACATTGGCCCGCCGTGCTGCCTCGAAAATGTGAAACGTGCCTTTGACGTTTACATCGAAACGCCGATCGTTGAAAGCATCGTCTTCGTAGACCCCACTGTGGCCCGGTGCGATGGCGAGATGGAGGACGGCTTCGACTCCTTGCAAGACAGCCGACAGGGCATCCCAATCGAGCAAGTCGGCCTGGATGTAGCGCGGATCGCCATTGGGCGGATCGAGACTGAGCAAACGCAGGGAAAAACGTTCTTGGAGCCAGGGCAACACGCCGCGGCCTACCTCGCCCGTTGCGCCCGTTACCAACACTAACGACATCAACGGCCTCCAACAGGTATATAACTTCGTTTCGCCGTGTGCCCCAGGTGAGCACAGCCGCGCTCGCCTGGGGTACATGGCGAAACGAAGTTATATTATCGCGGAAAAAAGGCCGTTAGGGGAGGGTACGTCGTCGTAAACCGGAAAAAACCGCAGCGGCCACGCCGATGCCGGCGAGGACCAAGGTCGCCGGTTCGGGGGCGGATACAGGCTGTACGCTCACGGAAGCGCTGATGCTTCCCGCGTTGCCTTCCACGGGCGGACCAGGTGGCGTGTAGGTGGTCAGGCTGACCATATAGCGATGGTGGCCGAGGACCAGGCTTTGCTGTCTCGCCGAAGTGAAATAATTGTGCAGGTTCACGGTCTGGTCGGTAAGGCTGCCGTCGAAGACGCCGCTAAAATAAAGCGTACCCGATCGGTTAGAATCGACATCGGTAAGAGTGACGCCCAGGCGATAGGGCGCATTGGTAAAGGAATAGGGTTTGCCATCGGGCCGAGGGGAGAAAGTGAAAGCGGTCAACTTGACAGCGACAATGTCGGCGTTGCCCCAGGCCACGCCAGGATCTCCGCCGGTGATGGTAATGGCTCCCGGCGTGAGCGTGATGCCGCCGGCAGGCATGTGATTGGGACCGAGCGGATCGGCATCCACGACCGTAGGTTGAGCGCTCCACTGGTAGCTCCAGGGAATTAGTCCGGCCTCGCCGCGCCGCGGGTCCAGAGCGACGATCAACAAGGGGATAGCGAAGATAACGCGCCGCAGAATCATGTATGGTCCTCTCCTGTTTAAAGAATCTGCGCGGGCGGCGCACAGTTAAGGGAGGAATCTAATGAAAGCGGCGTTCTCGGTCAAGGCATTCCC
>JAJPHU010000007.1 GCA_021325115.1 Planctomycetota bacterium
ATGGACGCAAGAACCGAACAGCACTGAAGATTTATGAGAGAGGTGCCCGCCGACTTCAAAAAAGCTCTGCTAAGAGAAAAGCTTCCCCTGCTCCTGCCTCAGCGCGGCACCCACACTGAGTCCGCGCGCCCGCGCCGACGTGTGACTTGGCTGTCCCCATTCACCGCGAGAATACTGAAAAGCGAACCAACTCCGTCCTTGACACATCGCCGCGCTTTCATACATGACGTGTCATACCCCTCCCGGTGCGTCAGCGCCGCTCTTCCGGGCGCTCTCCGTTAACCAGCAGCAACCGGCTCACAGCGGGAACACCAATACCCGATGTCTAACTGCATGGCTTACCCAACGGGCAGGACTTCGGCGGCGGGATCAGATCGGGCGGGCCTGGGCCGGGATCGGCAAGCGGCGCGGATCGCGCCCTCGGCGGATGATCGGCAGGGGAACAGAGGCGGCTAAAGGGAAAGACTCTCGGACCCGCTTCCCGCAGTCCGGGATCGCTCCTAAAACTGGCATGGCTCGCGTTTCCCGCCTCCTGGACGCGCTCAAGAGCATTGCGACTCCAAGGACAGCTTACTGAGGAACTGACAACACTCGAACCGTCGCACGCCGGTCATAAATGGCAGCGATGATGGGCTGGCGGCTGTCATCAACGGCCAAGGACACCGTGGACCGGCGTGTGTTAAGGGGAAGGGTGGCCACTACAGACCCGGTCTGTGTGGAGATGAAAATGGCATCGGACTTCTTGACGGCGTACTGATCGAAGCCGGTGCGCCCTACCAGATCGCAACTGCCGACCGCGATTCGTTCGCTTCGGCCAACCGAATCCAACCTCAGATCGCATCCGGTTAGAACAGATGACCAGGCTACCCGATTCGAGGGTGCGCCGAGTGACATAACGCGAGACCATGCTGTCCAGTCCTTCGCCGATTGATTCACTACCCCAAGCATCCCTTGCTTTGTTGCCATGATCTGAGCCAACTGCGGCGCATCGCTAGGGATGCCGGGCTGTGGAATCGCGGTAGGAGCTGGTAGTTCGGCCCCCTGCGGACGCGGCCCGGCTGCTGGGACACCGGTCTTGGCCTCAGACAGTGACACCTCTTGCGTTGCAACCAACGCACCACTTTGCAAATTGTAAGACGTTATCCGTAGATCGCCTTGTGGTGAGACGCGCTCATCAAGAACCCATAGCAGATCGTCTGGACCAACAGCCGCCAGCTCCCACGCGCGTTCCTGGAATTGGACTGTTCGCTCTGACAAGTTTTTGTCTAGAGCCTGAGCACTTAGATCGAGAACGGTCGCCGAATCGATCTCTTGTCCGAACTGCCCCCCCTTATGCACGCGAAGGAGGCGAACGTCTCCGTTCTGGGTGAACCCCAAAAGATTTGAATCTGGCGAGATCGTCCGGCTGCTAAGAACATGCAAGTCGTGGCTCGATAGAGTCCAAGCTTTCCGCACCGGGCCACGCTCAAGAGTGGTGCACAACAGTGTCTCGCCATCTGGCGAGATGAAAAGCCCTACCGAACTTTGGATGACATCGCCGTTGCGTGACCGCAACGGCTCCGCTTTATCCACCTCGGATTGAGTGAGGACCTTCCCCGTGGTGATGTCGAACTCATAGATCAGGAGTTGCCACGGCTGATCGTGCTCACCTTCAACCCAATAGGCGGCGTACAGCCTGTCTGGCGCGGACACTGCCAGCCCCACTTGTGCATCCGAGGCGATTCTCCCTGGGAGATGTATCGCTGTTAAATCCGCAGCGCCGGAGGGAACGGCAAGCCAAGACACAACCACTGTGAGCGTGAACAGAAGCTTATAACTACGAACTGCGTTATGTGTTGACGCGCGCATTGACTAGGTCCTCGCCTTAAGGAACCGTCGTTGGCGGCCTCCCGTTATCGAGTACTCCGTAACTGCCGAAGATGCCTCGGCCTTGTCGAGCGCATGTACCCCAATCGCTTTTGCGCTTCCGAATCCTAGCCATTCCGAGAGGTTGCTGGGAATATTTAATACGCTGAAGAACGAAACCGCTTTACCTACTGTCGAGTTGTTGAAGGCCGCCATGCACTGCTGATACTTTTGCTGCGGTGTCGGTGCTTGCGGCAAGCCGACTCTCGCCTCGTTACCTGCCACGCCAAACCAATTTCGTAACAATGTAGCCCCAGACGACAGCACAAGCGATTGCGACGCCGACGAACAAGTACACAGGCCACGCTGTGTGACCGCCATCGAGGACGACCAGATAAGAAATTCCCGCCAGCACCAACAACGCGATCCCGACAAACCAAATCATGGGGCTTGGTCGCCTGCCAGCTGTGAAATCTACCCGTGCGCCGCTATCCCGGGTATGAACATGAGAGATGCGAACAACGTACACACTGGCTATCAGCGCTACTGCGGCGAGGCAACGAATCGTAAAGCTATTAGATCCCACGTAGAGAGCCGCGCCCGCTGACAAAAGCAGAAAGATTGCCAGAATAAACAAACCGTATGTCTTTTGAGCGGCACTTTCCGGCACGGTCACTGGCATGGCTCCTTTGTGCTCGCCGCCAGATCAGCCGCTTGGCCAGCCAAGTCTCCGATGCGGTCGGCCCAGGGCTTAAGGAAGGGGAGTTTGCTAGAAGCTGCAGTGGCGGCGAGAGTTGCAAGTCCGTTCCAATTGAAGTTCGAGATCGCTGATGTGTTACCACTTGCATAGGCGTTCAAACCAGCCGCAGCCGCCCCCGTGAGGGCGCTTGTCGTCCCGAAGAAGGTGGTTAGGGAACCGAACGTTAATGTAAAGGGCGTATCTCCGCCAAGGGTGATTCCTTCGCATGCGCCAGCTAGGACGGTTCCCGCCCCGAATCCGAGCCACATTGATTCGCTTGAGGCAGTATTGAGGAGCTGCGCTAGGTTAGCCGCTTCCTGCTGGCGCGCCGTACATGTCGGCGTTTGCGGCGATTGCGGCGCTTGGTGTATCCGGTGGGCGAGCAGCCCCCCAGCCTTATGGACAAGGTCCTCCAGATGTTGAATGAAATTCGCCTCGCTGCCGTATTGCAGCGTCGGCCCCATCATCATATCGCCGAAACACGACAGCATCACAGTGGAACCGGGTGTTCCCCCAGTCCCTGCAGGAACCAAACTACTTCCCTGCTGTACCCAAAGCGTATAGGTGGCACCGCCCGTTACCGACCAGATGCAGCCATCAAAGAAGTCCGTCTCCGATGGCTCGGATGAGGAGCTTTGTAGTCCGAAGGGATCAATTAGGTTTTCAGTGTTGTTTATCACGTAGGCGTAGCGGTTCTGCGATTGCGGAATGATGCTGCCGCCAAGCGGGTCGGCGCTCATGAATCTTCCCAAACGCGGATTGTAATACCGCGCTTCGGCGTAGTACAGACCGGTCTCGGAATCCTTCCAGTAGCCCGCGAATTGGTAATTGCTCGGGCACGCGGCGTACTGCTGCGCGAGCTGGCCGTAAGGCGTGTACGTCGCGTCGAAACAGTTGTTTCCGCTGCCGTCGGTCTGCGTCACCACGCTGCCCAACGCATCGGCGTAGTAGTAGTGCACGCTGCCGAGGCCGCTGCGGCTGGCGATTCGCCGTCCGCCGATGAAAATGTAATCGGTGTAGTAAGAATTCTGCAGGTTGCCGGTGAGGTCGGAAGTGGCCAAGGTATCGCCGAAAATATCCCGCCAGAAGAGCGTCCCCGTTGAGCCGTTCTTCTTTTCAACGCGCAGCCCGTCGCCGTTATAGATATACGTCCATCCGTTGGCCGAGGTCATGCGGTTCTCGGCATCGTAAGTGTAGGTGTGCGTGGGATCCTGAATCACGTCGCCCGCC
>JAJPHU010000360.1 GCA_021325115.1 Planctomycetota bacterium
CCGCGCTCATGCCATTGTTCGTCGTCACGGGCGAGCTGAATGGCGTGGCTGTCCTGATTGTGGCTTCGGCGGACGCCCACATCCGTCAGGCTCGCGTGTTCGATCTGGTCGAAGCGTGTCACCCCATCTCCTCGCACGCCGGATAACCTGGTTCTTTTATGCTACACCTCCGCCAGGAGCTTGCAAGTGCCGCTTGCAAGTCGGAAGCGTTAGCGACAGGAATGACCATCGCTAACACTTCCGGCTCGCAAGCCCCGCGGGCGGCGCAATGGCATGGGTGTCTCTCTCGATTTGGGCGTGGAGGAGGGCTTACGTGCGAGTGGTCTTTTCCCTCCCCCTTTGGGGGATGAGTGGAAAAACCTACTCGGCGACTGGCGCCAACCTCGCTTGCCAAAATCCAGAGGGGCATCTCCCCATGGCGCAATTGCTCTTGACCGCAAATCGATCTCCGGCTACGAGCAGACGCTTTTGAGGAGAGGTGCGGGACATGAAGCGGATCGCTTGCCTGGCAGCGCTGGTGACGATAGGCTCGATGGCCGGTTGCGTCGAGCGCCGTTTCACTATCTACTCGGATCCACCCGGTGCCCTGGTGTACCACAACGGTAATTATCTGGGTATGACGCCGCAGGATGGCTATCTCACCTACTACGGCAAGCAGCAGTTTACCCTTATCAAGGAAGGCTACGAAACACTGGACGTGGTGCAATCCTATCCGCCGCCTTGGTATGAGTGGCCGGGCATCGATTTCTTCACGGAGAACATTTGGCCATTCAAGCTGCGCGATGTGCGTAAATTCTCGTACACAATGCGACCGCTGCAAACGATCCCTCCCGACGACATGCGTTCACGGGCAGAGGAGTTGCGGGCACGCGGTCAAAACATCGGCGTACCTTTACCGCCGCGGCCATTGGCCTCGACCCCGCCGACTCCGCCGACACCGCCGGCGCCGCCGGAAGGAACGTTGCCGTCGCCGCGCCCGATGCCACCGCCACCGGCCGGTGTCATTTCACCCTGAAGAGGCAAGGTAGGCGAACAGCCGGCGTAAGCCGGCCGTTGCCAAGAATTGCTTACTTCGGAAGCCACCTTTCTTCACTTATGCTTCCGGATCGGCTAGCTCCTTCGCTGCCGGCAGGCCCGGCAGATCGGTCGTCTCAGCGATCTTGCGATAGCCTAGCGAATGTAGCACTTCCAGGACTTCACTCCAGGTGGGGAAAGGGCGGCGATTGGAGCGCTTATACTGATCCATCGCCTTCATGAAAGCGATTTCTTCGTCGCTGTATTCCTTCTCGCAGGTAGTGGGATCGACCTGCCGACGCCGTTCGCCCCTTTCGCGCCGATCTTTGCCGCTACGCCGTTCAACGGCCACGGGAATGGATTGCTTGCGGCGTTCGTTCTGTTGACGACGATCGCCGTTACGCCGATCCGTGACCACGAAATCCGAGGACAGACTGCTCTGGCTGTTCATAGATGGATCTCACCCCCTGCGGAACGTGGAAAAGATAGGGCGTCTCTTCCAAATCTAGATCATGAAACGGCCGAAACAAATTTTCCGAGAAAAGAATCTGATAAATTCACAGTCTCCCTCCGTACCGGCCGTACTTCCGTTACGATCGGACCAAAATTTTTTGCCGCAGAAGTAGTTTCGTTCAAGTTTTGAGGTGGTACGCTGGCAGGGTGTCTTTGTGCTGCTGCTCTACGTAGGGCACGCTGGCAACGTATCTTTGTGCTGCCGCTCGCGGAGGTAAGCCGCCAACGCCTCGCGCCAGGGCCGCGGCGAGGCGATCCCCAAGGACCGCAAGCCAGCGTGATCGAGCACGCTGTAAGCCGGACGGCGGGCGGGAGTAGGATAATCGCAGCTGGGAATCGGCGTCAGGTCTGCACAGATGCCGGACAACTCGAAAGCGGTGCGGGCCAGTTCATACCAGGTGCAGCTGCCGGAATTGGTGACGTGATACAGTCCGGACCGGCCAGCGCTCAAGAGAGCAAGGGTCGTCTCGGCCACATCCACGGTATAGCTGGGCGTGCAGGTCTGATCGTTCACGACACGGAGCGGCTTGCCCTGCCCGGCCAGTCGCAGCATTGTTTCTACGAAATTGCCACCTTTGCCCCCGCTACCCCAGACGCCGTACAACCCACAGGTCCGGATGACGAGATGACGCGGACAGCTCGCCCGCACCAGATATTCGCCCGCCAGCTTGCTCAGACCGTAGACACTGATCGGACCGGGTGCATCGCTTTCGGCCCACGGCTGTCGTCGCGCCTCATCGAGTCCAAAGACGTAATCGGTGCTGAAATGGACGAGCAAACAAGCGTACTCGCGGCACAGACGCGCCAGCTCACGGACTCCCCAGGTATTGACGGCAAAGGCTGCCTGCGGCTCGCTCTCGGCACGATCGACGAAGTTATAGGCAGCGCAGTTGACGACCACATCGGGCCGCACCTCGTCGAAGAGCGTACGCAACGATTCCGGCCGGGCCAGATCGATCGCCGGCGCTCCCGTGCGGCTCAGGGGGATGACATCGCCCGGCAGGCGGGGACACAGATCGCGGCCCAGTTGTCCGGCCGCTCCAAGTACCGCGTAACGCATCTCGCACCGTCTCCAAGGCTAAACGCAGAGCCACAGAGAACGCAGAGAAGGAAACCCAGAAAAAATCGAAAAGAGCCGCCCACAAGCACGGCGATTACCAGGTTGCTCTTCTGCTTTTTTTGCCGTTTTTCGGTGTTTTTCTCTATGACTCTGGAGTGAGCCTTCTTCAATCAATCCGGGATCTTGCGGATCATGTCTTCGATCCGCTGCATTTTGCTGCTGACGAACAACACATTGGGCATCTCGAAATGATGGGCCTGAGCGCCCGTTGTTTTCACGATCAAATCGCCAGAACCCAGACCGAGAATCCAATGACGGAACAGGTCGCTCCGTTGTTTCTCCAAGGTCAAGCCGACCGTGGAATACGTCTGTTCGCCGCCGCCGATTTCGGTGCAGACCTTGAATTGGCCGGGGGTGAAAATCATGTAGACCTGCTTATCGAAAACCAATACCGTGAACAGCCAAATGGTGAAGAGAATGGCGGCGATGAAGATGTAGCCGCCCGCGTTGATGCGAATATCGAGCAAGCTGAAGTGGTACAAGATCACTTCCCACCATCCGGCCAAGGCGAAGATGATCGACAAAGCGACGACGACGAAAATCACCAGAAACGACCACAAGCCGCGCAGCGGAACGTTGGTGATGACAATGACCAACAGCAAGATGGTAGCAAAGAGGACGCCGAATCCTCTGCCCTTCCAAATATGGCGCAGTTTCTGAGGAGGCGAATTCGGATTGTTCGGATCGACGGTCGGCAGCTGTTCTTTCTCCGGCAAAACGAGGACCTCACGATCCTTATAGCGCGTTTCCTTACCTTCTTCGGTTGTTCCAATAACTTCCGCCTTACGAACGATCTCGGTCTTTTCTGGGACGACAGCCATCCGCTGCCCGGAAAATAGAGAGAGGATACCGAGCAGGAACCCCATGGCCCAGACGGGCCACCAATAAAACAAGGTGGAATGACTAATGACTGTGACTTTCTGACTATCGGCCACAGGTTTGGGCGGCGGCGTTTGCGGTTGCTCGACAGACATAGGTGATTCTCGGCTACTTTGGTGCGTAGTGGATCAAACGACGCTACTTTTCTATCAGTGATTCGCATTTAGGCGATAGATCTTGCGGCAAAACTAATGGACGCAGCGGTGTATGTCAAGGAAAACGAACCACCGGGGTTGCGTTTTGGCGAGCGGAGTTGCGTTTTGGCGAGCGGAGTTGCGTTTTGGCGAGCGGGTTTGCGTTAGCGCCCCGAGTTGGTTTCCTGGCACGTCAGCCCTCCGACACGCCCAAATCAAGAGGGATACCCTGCGCTAATGCATCTCGCGTTCGCGCCGCCGGGCCACGCCGCTTTCATGAGCCGCTTGCGCCACCGCTCGCGCCACCGCCCGTACCACACGCTTCTCGAACACACTTGGCACGATGTAATCTTCGGTCAAATGATCTTCGGGAATGATGTCGGCGATGGCGGCGGCGGCGGCCAGTTTCATCGCTTCGTTGATCTCACGGGCACGCACATCCAGAGCGCCGCGGAAGATGCCAGGGAAAGCAAGCAGATTGTTGACCTGGTTGGGATAATCCGAGCGTCCGGTGGCGAGAATACGGCAATGCGGCAATGCTTGATCGGGAGCGATCTCCGGATCGGGATTAGCCATCGCAAAGACGATGCGATCGGAGGCCATCATTTGCAGATCAGCCGGCGTCAGAATGTTACCGCGCGATAAGCCAATGAAAACATCGGCATCTTTCAATACTTCATGCAGGACTGCGAAAGGACTATCGAAACGGATGACACCGCGCAGGTCCTTGCCGGCGGCGGCGAGATTGTCTTGCGTCACGTCGAGCACGGCACCGTTGCGATCACAGCCGATCAGCCGCCGCACTCCAGCTGCCAACAGGATGCGGCAACACGCCGTCCCCGCTGCACCCAGGCCATTGACCACTACTTTGATCGAATCCAGCTTCTTGCCGACCACTTTCAAGGCATTGAACAGCGCCGCTAACAACACCACTGCTGTACCGTGCTGATCGTCGTGCATGACGGGGATATCCAATTCCGCTTTAAGACGATCTTCAATGTCGAAACAACGCGGGGCGCTGATGTCTTCGAGGTTGATACCGCCGAACGACGGGGCGACGGCTTTGACGATGCGGACAATTTCGTCCACGTCTTTGGTAGCCAAACACAAGGGCCAGCCGTCGATATCGGCGAACTCTTTGAAAAGCATAATCTTGCCTTCCATGACCGGCAGGGCTGCCTCCGGGCCAAGGTCGCCCAGGCCAAGGATGGCCGTGCCATCGCTGACGACTGCCACGCTGTTGGCCCGGCAGGTGAAAGCGAAGGCTTTGTTCTTGTCTTCGGCGATGGCCCGGCAAACGCGGGCCACACCTGGCGTATATACCATCGACAGGGTATTGCGCGTCTTGACGGCGACTTTGGCGCGGGTATGGATCTTGCCGCCCAGGTGCAGAAGAAAGATGCGATCGGAGGCCGAGCGCACACGCACACCGGGCAGGGCGCGCAAGCGCTGCAAGATGTGATCGGCATGGGCTTCGTTCTGGGCGTCGAAGGTGATATCGCGGACCATCTTGTTGCGGCTCGCTTCCACGATGTCGATGGCGCCGAGGTTGGCGCCTTCCTCCGCCAACAGGGTCGCCAGCCGCGCGAATTGTCCGGGCTGGTTGGGGATTTCCACACGCACGGTCATGCGATAATCGCAGTAGGGCTGCTCGTTCATGGCTCGCTCCAGAAACGGGCCGCAAGCATAAGCAACGGAGCACCAGCATTCGTCGCTTATGCCTCGTTGGGGTTCTAGCCCCTCTCACGCTGGAAATCAACCCTTGTATGTTACCACACGCCCCCAGAGACCCTTGGTACCCCAGATTCCCGAACGCAGACATTCCAACTGCACGATTTGGCTATGGTCCACGAACAGGTTGACCTCTGGCCCGTAATTCTTGATGTACCAGCCGAACACCTCCGGATCGGCGGCCTCAAACATGATCTTGTCCAGTCCCAGGGCGTTGACGAAACGGCTCGCTACGCCGGTGCGCCAGGTCGTGACGTTCTCCGTAATCCCCTCCGATTCGATCATAATCAAGTAGGCACCGGCTTCCAAGCAGCGTCGGGCCAGCGTCACGGCCCCTTCCGGATCGCGTGTTCCTTCCGCTTCCAGCTCGGCGCTGGTGCTGGCGCCGCCGGCGCCAAACTGAATGCCAACCTCGGCCTTGGCCTTCATGCCGCCTTGCTGCACCTCTTCAACCAGGCACACAAAGTCGTCGGCCGGCATCGCAAGGAAGCCGCTGGATACCTCAACGATATCGAAGCCTATCTCCTTGCACTCGCGGAGATAATGGCGAACCGCTTCGGCCCCCCGCGTCAGCACGTATTCGATGAAACCACCAGTCGAGACGAGAACATCGTGAGCGTGGCACAGGTCGATCATTTCCTTAACAATGGGGCGCGGCATCAAAGAAAAGGAACCGCCGGCAAATTTGAGAGCATCGATGTAGGCGCCCATCGTTTCCAG
>JAJPHU010000083.1 GCA_021325115.1 Planctomycetota bacterium
GTCGCCGACAACGGCAGCGGCCTGACGCCAGAAGCACAACGCCAACTGTTCATCGACCCGTTCTTCTCGACCAAGCCGCGCAAACGTGGGTTCGGCTTGGCCATGGCCTACGGCATCCTGTCCGCCCATCGCGGCGGATTGGAATTGCTGCCTCGGCCGGAGGGCGGGACCCTTGCCCGTCTGATTGTGCCCGTGGCATCTCTTGCTGGAGCTGCGGGCCAGTAGTAGCTCTTTTGAAGTAAGGAGTTTGCCGTGATTAGCGTTCCTGTCAGTTCTGCCGGCCCCATGTCTTCTCCTGTCACATTCGATCGCGCCGCGGAAATGTACTGTCCCAGCGAGGTGCGCATCCTCATTTTGGATGACGACGAATCGATTTGCCGCCTGATCCAGGCAGCCCTGTCTTCTGGTACTTTTAAGGTTGATGTTGTCTGCGACCCTTCACAGTTGGCAGATGTCCTGAACGCGCAAACTTATCACGTAATCATCCTCGATTATGTGCTGCCGGGATTGGAAGGCGAGCAGGTATTGGAACAGCTCCGCGAGACCCAGCCCGACGCCAGCATCATCGTGATTACGGCCCATCCCTCCATCGACAGTGCCCTTCGCTGTCTGCGTGCCCGCACCTATGATTACCTGACCAAGCCGTTTCAGGTCTCGGAATTACAACGCATCGTTCATCACTGTCTGGAGAGCCGCGGCCTGTTGCGTCTGTCGGAAGAGGCGCTGCGTGAATCGTTGGGAGCGGTCATCCGCGAGCGCCGCAAGGGACTTGGCTTGACCTTGGCCCAGATGGCCCAGCGAACCGGCGTATCGCTCGGCTACTTGTCGCAAATCGAGCTGGGCAAGAACTCCGCCTCCATCGAAACACTCTATCGCATCTCCCTTGGACTTGGCATGAAGATGGCCGACCTGTTCCAAAGCGTGCAGAAATCGCAGCCGCCGGGATAATGGCGAACCTGTACAATTGGCGGAGGACTTACGCCCTCCTAACCGCCAGAAACAGGTACGATCATGATCCCACACTACTTTACTATTAGTGTTCTCTTTTTATCGTCTACGTTGGCCGTAGCCGAAGAAATCCCCCATCTGCCAGGCACCATGCCTCTGACGGAGCAGGCCGATCTCGCCGACAAGATGATGGAAGGTCTGCACGCTTACATCGAAGAAAAGATCACCCAATCTCTGGAAAAGCGTCCGCAGCACTGGAAGCGTGATTGCTCCTCGACCGCGGCCTACGAGAAGTCGATTAAGCCGAATCGCCGGCGCTTCTGCAAAGTGATTGGCGTCGTGGACTCCCGTTTGCCCGTGCGCATGGAGCGCTTTGGCGATGAGGATGCCCCTGCCCTGATTGCCGAAACATCTACTTATAGGATCCATCAAGTCCGTTGGCCGGTGTTGGACGGCGTTTGGGGGGAAGGCTTGCTTCTGGAGCCGAAGGGCGAGCCGCGCGCCGAGGTGATCGCGTTGCCAGACGCGGACCAGACACCGGAGCAGCTGGTGGGTCTGGCCCCCGGTGTGGTCAACGAAGCGCAATTCGCTCGCCGGCTTGTCGAGAACGGCTTTCGGGTCGTGGTCCCGGTGCTGATCGATCGTTCCGACCACTGGTCGGGCAATGTTACGGTAGCTTGGACGGGTCAGCCTCATCGCGAGTGGATTTATCGCCAAGCCTATCACATGGGCCGGCACATCATTGGTTACGAAGTACAGAAGATCCTCGCTGTCGTGGACTGGTACAAGCAACGGGCCGGCGATAAAGCGAAAATCGGTGTGGCTGGTTACGGCGAAGGCGGCCTGTTGGCCTTCTATGCCGCAGCCGTTGATCCGCGCATCGATGTTTGTCTGGTGAGCGGCTATTTGGAGTCGCGGCAACGGACCTGGCAGGAGCCGTTGTACCGCAATGTCTGGGGGCTGCTACACGAGTTCGGTGATGCGGAAATCGCCACACTGATTGCCCCGCGCAGCTTGATCGTGGAACACAGCGTAGCGCCGGCTGTACAGGGACCGCCGCCTGTCCGGCCGGGCCGTCGCGGCGGCGCCGCCGGATCGCTGCACACACCGGCATTTGATTCGGTCCAGGCCGAATTTCGCCGTATCGCTAAACTTCTGCCGCCTGATTTTCAGCGCCGCCAATTGATCGCCGGCACAGATGGCCAAACGGTCGGCCCCGCTTCGCTCCGGGCGCTGCAACAATTCGCCCACATGCTCGGAAGTGAGGCAGCCATGAAGCTATCGGACAAGCTGCCCCTCGACCGCCGTAAAAATTTCGATCCAACCGTGCGTCAGCAGCACCAGGTTCAAGAGCTGGAGCGCCATGTCCAGCACCTGGTCCGCACCTCCGAACGCACACGAGAGCGTTTCTTTTCTCTGACCACAGCCGCGGGGCCGCAAGCTCTAGGTCTGTTCACGGCGCAAACACCACGCTATCGGCAGTATCTCTGGGAAGAAGTGCTGGGCAAACTCGACGATCCCTTATTGCCGCCGCGGCCGCGCTCGCGCCAAATCTACGATCGGGAAAAGTGGGTCGGTTATGATGTCGTTCTCGATGTATATCCTCAGGTGTTCGCCTGGGGCGTTCTGCTCTTGCCCAAAGATCTCAAACCCGGAGAGAAGCGGCCTGTCGTCGTCTGTCAGCACGGCCGCAACGGCTTGCCCAAGCACCTCATCGAAGGCAACACTTCCTATCACGACGTGGCGGCCCGGCTCGCCGAACGCGGTTTCATCGTGTTTGCACCACACAATCCCTATCGTGGCGAGGATCGTTACCGTTTCCTCTGCCGCAAGGCCAACACCATCAAGGCATCGCTGTTCTCCTTCATTCTGGTGCAGCACCAGCAGATTCTCAACTGGCTGGTCAACCTGCCGCAGGTTGATGCTCAGCGTATCGCTTTCTATGGCAAGAGCTACGGCGGCGAAACGGCTGTGCGGGTACCGCCGCTCCTGGAGCGCTACTGTTTATCGATCTGCTCGGCCGACTTCAACGATTGGGCGCGCAAAGTCGCTTCCACAGATTCCAAATATAGCTTTATGTTCACGATTGAATGGGAGATGCCCTATTTCGACATGGGCAACACGTTCAATTATGCGGAACTGGCAGCACTGATGCTGCCACGTCCGTTCATGGTAGAACGCGGCCACGAAGACCCTGTGGCTCCGGATGAATGGGTAGCCTATGAATATGCCAAGGTGCGGCAGCTCTACGATCGCCTCGGCCTGAGCGGACGCACAGCCATCGAGTTCTTCAACGGCGGTCACGAAATCCATGGCCGCGGTACGTTCGTTTTTCTGCACAAGCACCTGAATTGGCCACAGCGATAACCAAAGGCGTAAGAACCATTTCGGTTCGCCGTGCCCTGCAGCGGAGCGCGTCCGATGCGCTTCGCTGCGGGACACGACGAACCTTGGAGTAACCCGCTTACCGGCTGTCCTCTTTCTTCTCCTTCATATCGCTATTCTGCGGGCGGATCAGCTCGAAATAGCGACGGATGGTCTGGCGGTGGCCGAGCGGGATTGGCTCACTGTCCAGTACAGCATCCGACATTTTGCGATACTTTTGGTAGGTTTCTTTGTAGCCGCGGCGGGCTTTCTGACGTGCTTCGGGAGAAGCGGTCGTCTCGACGTCCGATGGTCCTTCACCCGGCGTGCCGGTGATGTTGACCTGGTTGTCCTGGCCGAGCAGCTTGGTCTTTTCGCCTTGCACATTGCCGCTCGTCTCTGCCCCGAAGTTCGAAGACGGGCTGGTTGATTTGTAGGGGCTTTTGCCCTTGACCAGGCTATTGTTCTGACAATTGCACTTGCCTTCCTTGATGTTGTCCAGCTCGCCGGTGAGCAGGTCGTTGATACGTTTGCGACGGGCCTGGTTCCTGACCTCGCGGGCCAGTACCTTGGTGGCTTTTTTGCCCTTGCCCTTGCCGCCTTTGAGACTATCGGCGAAATCAGACACGGCTCCGCTGAGTTGCCCCAGGCCGACATTGCCCATCTCCTTGGCCACCTGTTTGAGCTTTTCTTCGACCACCTTTTGCTCCTTGCGATCGAGCGGCGGATCGTCGAGCTGCTCCAATTCCTTGGCAGCCTTATCGAGCTTGTTCTCTTGCAGCGCCTTGCCGGCCCCTTCGAGGGCAGCAGCGGCGCTCATGGCCGCGCCGAGTGCTTGCAGTTGGCCATCGACCACGGCGGTGTTGTATTGAGCTTGCTGGGCCTGGATGGCCGCCTCCATCTCCGAGAGCTTGGCCAGCGCCTCGCGCTCATCGATACCCGGCTGCTTCATCTCTTCGATTTTTTGACGCAACTGTTCTACCAGTTTCTCCAGCTCTTTGTTGTCTTCCTGGCGAGCGGCTTCTTCCAGGTCTTGCAGCGATTCCTGGAGGCGTTCGGCTTCGGCGACGATCTGCGGCGGCGCCGGAGCGGGACCAGCCTCGACAGACGGTATGCCAATGGGGAACATCCACATAAGCAGAGCGATCGTCGCGGCAGCGAGCCAAAGTCCGAGTGCGTAGGGCAACGACCGCGGCCGTTCCAAGGGTGCTACTTGCCGCGGATCGACACGCTGGAGGTGCTCCGCGGCATCGGCGATTTGTAGAGTCTGAAATGGCGTGCGGCTCGCTTTGCCCAGGAATTCCAGCGCCGTAGCGGAACGGTCCTTGAGCTGATAATGCCGATCCACAGCCACCGCTGCCTCGTGAATGCCGCGCCGCCACAGCAAGCCCGCCAAGGCAAACACCAGCGCCCATGCAGGTCCAGTCCCTGCCGCCCCGGTCACAGCCAATCCCAGCGGCAAGGAACTACCATAGCGCCAGACAACGAAACCGAAAATCAGGCCAGCCAGCGAGCCGGCCAAGAGTCCATACATCGTCAGGCGCAGCACCAACGCCGCCCGCTGGCGACGCCGCACCGACGCCAAAACTTCATACACGGATTCCGGCATGACTTATTCCCTCCTCCAGGGATCGTGATTGTCTAATCAGACTCGCCAGAACATCCAAGCATTCGTGAGCGGCTTGAGGAGCGCCATATCACTTATCATGTCGCTAACGTACCTTGTTCAAGATGACCCGTCAACGATCATAGTCCCAAGCCTCCTCTCAAGTGATCACATTTAGTTGTTTTCTCTTCATCAGAATCATCCAAAATCTCAGCCAGATTGCGGAGATCTGCTTCATGAACTGTGTTGCTTTGCATCTTAGCTCCTGGCACAGGGCAAGACGGTGGGGCCGAATCGGCACGCCGATGTACCCTAATACATTCACTTCATCTCCATACAACCTCGTGATCAAGAGAAATCCTGGCCAGCCTATTTTTTCGCAAACCCATGCGCTCCAACAACAGTGCCAAATCGATACGCCGCAAAGCCACATCTGCCAGGAACAATAGCGCAGCCGCCACGACCAAATATGCCCACAACGGCGTTGTGCGCGGCGCCGTGCGGCCAAGATCAGCAAACACGGTTTCTGGCCCCGGATTGTATGTCCCTCCCGAAACGCGCGCGATCGCTTGCAGCAGATCTTCGTTGGTTGGCCGTAGACGAAATTCATCATCGTAACCGACCACCAGGCCGCGCGACTGTTGCGATAACGTCTGTCCTTGTTGCTTCTGCGACATCTCCAGGTGATAGGCGCCCGATTGCGGTGTGTCGAACTCGGCGACGTAGCGGCCCGGCGCGGTTTGGGACATCGCCAATTTGCGGTCGCCCAGCTGCGGATCGATGACCGTCAACTCTGTATCGACCTGGTTGAGATACTTGCCGGCGGCGTTGACCGCATCCAGCGTCACGGTGGCCTTGCGCTCTTTCTGCTCCACTTGCACGACCACGCCCTTGGCCTCGCTCTTGCGCATGGTGTTCCGCACGAGTTGCGCCCAGAACTTGCCATAGCCGGGCCAGCTCAGCCACTCGGCGGCCCAGCGGCTTTTGGCGTCGGACGTGAAGGCCGCCGACATGCCCAGGCCGTGACGCCACCAGGCCAGAAGCGGATCGCCCTTTTCCGTGGCCAGGATGAACTCGCAAGTCGGCTTGGGCCGGGTGGTCACATAGCCGAGCAGAAACGGCGCGTTGGCCAGGTCGATACCGGACAGCACTTGCGTCGGTCGAATCACCTGTGGCGTGAACGGCTGCTCATTGATGGCCGACTTGCTGGCCGTCACAGTTTCTTTGGCGAAAATCTGCGGCACCGAAGAGGGATCGTCGGTGTAGTAATAGCGACCGTTGCCGATACGGGCGATCTCTTCGAGCAGCTTCTTGTCGGCATCCTCACCCACGCCCACGGTGGTCACGGTGATCTTGGCCTGAGCCATGTTTTGGGCGATGCCTTCGAAATCACCGGGAACAGAGATGCCATCGGTCAGGATGATGACATGTTTGAGCTTGGCGGTGGTGTTCTGGAGTGCCTCGTAGGCGGCCTCCATCGCCGGGGCCATTACGGTGCCGCCGCCTGCCTCGATACTGCTGATCTTGTCGATGACGCTGTTTTTGTTGGAGGCCGGCTGCACGTCGCACACCCAATAGGTCTCACCCTCAAAGGCGATGACGCCAATCTTGTCTTTGGGGCCAAGTAGCTCCACCGCCCCCGCCGCCGCTTTCTTGGCCAGCTCAATTTTTTCGCCGCCCATCGAGCCAGACTTATCGATGACCAGCACCATCGCCAGGCTGGGTTTCTCCTTCTCTTTCTCAAAATCACTACGTACCGGCAGGATGTCTTCGATCATCGTGCGATAGTAGCCGCCCAGGCCGAACGACTGATCACCGCCCAGCATGATGAAGCCGCCACCCAGTTCCTGAACATATTTCCGTACCACCTCCATTTGCCGCTGGCTCAGAGAGGTGGCCGGCACATTGGAGAGCATCAACAGCTCGTAATTTTGCAGGTCGGCCAGTGAATCGGGCATCCCCGATGGCGGGCGCACGTCCACGAGAATGCCTTCTTGCTCCAGTGCCCAGGCTAGCGGTTTACCTAATTTGGGATCGCTTTCGATCAATAAGACGTGTGGCTTGCCGGAGCTGAACACCAGTCCCGAAGCCACGTTGTTGTCTTGCAAGCGATCGCTGAAGCCGTCGATGCGCACGCTGAACCGAGCCAGCCGCTCGTTGGTGAGAGATTGACGGAAGCGGAAGCGATTTTCTCCTTTTTTGATCTTTTTTTGATCACTGACGACCTTGTGATCACCACGGAAGACCTCGATGGTCCCTTGATCGTCATGGTTGGAATCGATGACGACCTCGACGTAGAACGGCTCGCCCTCGCGGACCTGGGCCGGCACATGTACGCTGGAGACCTGCACTTCTGGATCGGAGCGCGTGGACAGTGGCACGGTCGAGATGGGCACGCCGCCGCGCAGGCTGGCTTTGAGAGCGTCGCCTTTGGTTTGGTTGCCGTCGCTGAGAAGGACGATATGGGGCACGTAAGACGGCGGGATAGCCGCCGACGCCACTTCCAGGGCCGCAGCGATGTCGGTGCCTTGCCGCTCTTTTTCTTCTATTTTCACGGCTTGTTCGCGCTGGGTGCGGACCTGTCCCGGCTGGGCAGCGAAGGAGAGAAAAGCGACACGATGCTCTCCTGCAGCCGGCAAAGCGCGGTCGAGGTATTCGCGCACCCGTTGCTCGCCCTCGTCGCCGACGCTAAGACTTTCATCGAGAGCGAAGACGACGAACTGCTGATGCGTTGGCTGCAACAGGGTTAAACCAGATAAGGCCAACACCAACAGAATCACGATTAGCGCCCGGCAGAGTAGAGAAAAAATCTGTTGCCAGCGCGCAAAATCGACTAAACTACGGTAGAAATACCACACCAACACGGGTAGAACGATCAGGCCGAGGAGGAACAATGGATGCGTTAACTCGAACATAGCATTTCCTCACTAACTGATCCAACGGCGCTGATACAAATACCACTCCAGTCCAGCTAGCAGCCACGCAGCCACCAGCAAGTAAAACCAGATCGGCCGGCCAGCAAACCCCATCGCCCGCGCCGGCTCTTCGCCCAATGAAGGCAATGCTTCCGGCGGCCGCAGATCGCTTTCTTCACGGTTGGCCAAGTTACAGGCAATCTCCTGGACCGGGTCGGCGCCGGGTGCAGCAACCACAATGCTCCATACTCCGCATTGATCCAATGGTCCAATCGTTGTCCGTGCCACGCCAGGCGGCAGCTTGCGTATTTGGCCGTCCGGTCCATGCAGCAGGTATTGGCGCGCCGATGGTTGCGGCAGCATCACTTCTGTAATCGAACCTGCTGCCAACGCCTCTCGTAGCTCCCCCCGACCGCCCGCGAACCAAGCCAACGTATTGGTGACGAGGATCGGGAATGCGGTGCGCAATGGCAGATCGCCTTTGTCCAGATTGACTGTCAGGATCAACACCTTTCCTTCCGGCCGGTCCAGGGCGACGAGAAGCGGTTCGCCTGTCAAAGCAGCGGCAAGGACGTGTGGCTTGCCGGCCGCTGGTGTAAACGTCAATTGGCGTGCCTCTGGCATCAGCACATTGTCGAGCCGGATGTGAGCCATCAATGGCGAATCGTGGTCTTGCTTCGTCACCAGCGGATTTTGCACTTTGTCGCCTACCTGCCACAGATCGCAACCGTTGTCCGGATCGATCACCAAGGCAGGGCCAGGCGGCAGTGGGTTGGGCACCTGATGATGGTAAACCGTGATAGTGTCCTTCCCTTTGTCTCCTCCGTTCCGGGGGGGAGAGGAAGGAGCCGGCGGTTTGCGGACCACGCTCAATTGAACCAGAGCATGTGCCTCCAGCACTTTTTCGAGAAACAGGTCGCCGGTTGCGCTGACCAATAGGACCGGCTGATATTCGCGGTGCGGCAGCAGAGCAACGGCCCGGTTATCCGCAACCAATGCATCATCTCGATTGATGCGAGCGGTCAGCAAGCCGCCGCTGGCAGAGGTTTTTTCCAGAACTTTGCTCCACTTTTCATTGGCGGCCAATTTGAGCGGCACCACTTCAATGACATCGCCATTCAGGTCGATCTCGAAGCGGCACTCCACTTGTTCGTCCGAATAATTGACGACTTCGGTAAGGATTTCATAGCCGATGGGATCAAGCAGACTGCGGCGTGCCTGGAAGGCAGTGATGCCGACGTTGCCCGTGCGCCGGCCGACGCCGACAATCTGCACGTGGTCCATCTTGGTGATCTCCGCGAAGTCTTTGGCGCAGCCGTCGGTAAGGACAATGACTTGAACGTGTTTTGGTTCACCTTTGTCGTCGTTGACGAGCCGTCCGGCCAAGGCGACGGATTCGGCCAGCCGGGTCGGTCCATCGCTGGCAGGCACAGCGGTCAGGTGTTCGTGCAGGGTCCGTTGATGGCCGGTCAAGCCGCAGATCACTTGTGGCTGTGTGCCAGCAGCGATGATGGCCATGTCATCGCGGGCGCGCAACCCGTCGATGATGCGCTGCCCCAGTTCCTTCGCACGCGCCAGGCGGCTCGGTTCGACGTCGGTGGCATTCATGCTGGCGGAATTGTCGATCACCAGCACGACACGCCGCGCTGCATCAATCTCCCACGAAAAAAACGGCTGGGTCAACGCCCCGACCAAGAGGGCCAGAAAAGTTAATTGAATCAAAAGAGAGAGGAGATGACGCAGACGTTGCCACAGGGAGCGTGGCTTTTTCTCCTCGAAAATCTGTCGCCAAAAGAGGATGGTGGAGACCGGCACACGGCGCAGACGGATCTTCAGAATGTAGAAGATCACAATCGGGATAGCGAGGCTCGCCCAGATCAATCCCATCGGATTGGCAAAGTTCATGGGAGCAATTCCTCAACGTACCGCGCCGGCGGCGCGCATCATCTTCAGGATTAACTCATCAAAGGGTATCTCCGTTGATGTCCGCGTGCAGCCGATGCCGTACTGATTGCCGTACCGCTGCACGGACTGCTCAAACGCTTCGAATAATTTACGATATTGGCGAAGGTTTTTCTCCGTTATAGTCACTTTGCGTCCTTGCATCGTCTCGATGTCGTACAGCTCCAGGTCGCCGAGCATGTTGGTGGGATCGGCCTCACGGCGGTCGTAGATCTGAACGATGTGCGGCTCATAGCGATGATGTCGCAGCAAGTCCAGGCCGCGCTCGAAGCCGCCTGGATCGTACAGGTCGCTAACGACGATGGCCAAACCGCGCCGCTGATTGCGGTGGACGAAACCGCCGGCCACGCGCGCCAGGTTCGTATCGGCGCCCTGTGGCTGAAGATTTTCCAGAAAGCTCAACAGCGCCAAGATGCGCCCTTTGCCGCGCGTCAGTGGAAAGTCGGCAATAATATCCTCGGCAAAGGCGACGACGGCGATGCGATCGAGATCAGCCAGGGCAATGTACGCCAGCGCTGCCGTTACCTGCCGGGCGAAGTTGAATTTACATGGCACGCCGAAATTCATGCTGCGGGAACAATCCAGCAACAGGTAGACGTGCAGATCTTCTTCTTCCTGAAAGCGTTTGAGTAACAGTTCATCGTGGCGTGCGTAGAGGTTCCAGTCGAGATAGCGGAAATCGTCGCCGGGCGTGTAGTCGCGGTGGTCGGCGAACTCGATGCCGCCGCCCAGCTGCATGGTCCGCCGCTGGGCTAACAGCGTACCGCGAAAGAGCCGCTTGGACACCAGCGATAGATATTCGAGTTTTTTCAGAAAATCGGAGTCGAATAGGGGCATAATATCTACCCTGGTTTTCGGTTTTCGGTTTTGGGAAAAAGAACAAGGGATTCTGAAAACCGAAAACCGTCATGCGACCAGCGCTGGTTCTTGCACAGTTTCAATCACATTGGCAACCACTTCATCGGGCTGAATGTTCTCGGCTTGTCCCTCGAAGTTGAGGATGAGGCGATGACGCAAGGCAGCCGGAGCGACGGCGCGGATGTCTTCCCGAGCGACGTGATAGCGGTTATCAAGGATGGCCCGTAGCTTGGCGGCCAGGATGATCGCCTGGGCGCCGCGCGGACTGCTGCCGTAGCGGACGTACTGCCGGGTCAGGGGCGCGGCCATTTCGTTTTCCGGATGCGTGGCCATCACGATGGCGATGCCGTAGCGGCGCACCTCGGCGGCGATGGGGATCTGGCGGACCAACTGCGACAAAGCAAGAATGCGTTGGCCATCAAAGATCGGCTCAACTCGCGGCTGGACCGCCTCGGTGGTGCGGTCGAGAATCGTCTCAATTTCGGCAAAACGCGGATATTTGACCAGCAGCTTGAAAAAGAAGCGATCGAGCTGGGCTTCGGGTAGTGGATAAGTGCCCTCCATTTCCAGCGGGTTCTGCGTGGCCATGACGAAGAACGGCTCCGGCAGCGGATACGTCTGCCCGGCCACGGTGACATTATGTTCCTGCATGGCTTCCAACAGCGCCGATTGTGTTTTGGGTGTGGCCCGGTTGATCTCATCGGCCAAGACGATGTTGGCGAAAACCGGCCCGCGCTGAAACTCGAAACGCCGGGCGCCTTCAGGCGTCTCCAGGACGATATTGGTGCCGATCAGATCGGCCGGCATCAAGTCCGGCGTGAACTGGATGCGCTGAAACTTCAGATGCAGCGCCTCGGCCAGAGTCCGCACCAACAGCGTTTTGCCCAGTCCCGGCACGCCTTCCAAAAGCACGTGCCCGCCAGCAATCAGGGCAGTTAGAGTCCCCTCGACAATGTCGTCTTGACCTACGATCACTTTGGCGATTTCTGCACGTAGCCGGCGAAAATCGGCCCGGAATTGATCGAGTTGCTCTCGGATCGTTTGGCTGTCGTTCATGTGGTCGTACCTCTCGGCATCGCCGTAGAGCAGATTGGCGGCATATCCTACGGCCCCGGCCGTCCGGGAGGAAAAACGAATGCAAAAAGGTGAATTCTAAAATAGAAGACAACTTGTCTCTTGTCAAACAAAAGGACAAAATAGTTGTTCAGTTCCATAGGTCACCGGTTAGGGGCGTTTCTGTGAAGCGTCACTGTAGAAGACGCTTCGGCGAGGCGTCGCTAACCGATAAACAGTCGCCCGAGCAAATCCACCTCCTGAGGGAACCGCATCATGGCATGGCACGTCAAGGCAGTATTGGCTCTCGTAGTCCTGTTGGCAAGTTGGATGGGACAAACCGGAAGTATAAGCGACGGCATGTTCACCGTCGCTTACGCTTCCGGCTCATCCGGGACACCGGAAGAACAGCGTGAAGAGCAGATCATCAAACGTTTCCTTGACGTGCTGGAGAAAAACCCACGGCGCGGCACGGCCCTGGATCGCATCTACGGCTACCACGTCGAGCGCGGCAGTCTCGATCAACTCATCCGCACCTACCGCCAGCGCGCTCAGAAGGACAAGACAGATGGCACTGCATCGATGATCGTTGGTCTTCTGGAATCGCAGCGCGGCAAAGATGCCGAAGCCGTCGCTGCATTTCGCCAAGCGGAGAAACGTCTGCCTCAGAACCCCCTGGCGTCGTACTATCTCGGCCAAGCGCTGGTAATGGTCGGCCAACCAGACGCGGCTGCCGAGGCATTCGAGCGTGCCATCGCCCGCAAACCGGGCCGCACCGACTTGCTCGACATCTTTCAGGCATTGGGGCGAGTATACCAGCGGGCGCAGCGGAGCGATAAGGCCCTGGCCGTCTGGACGCGGCTAGAACAACTTTTCCCCGATGATCGCCGCGTGCAAGAGCAGATTGCCTCGACGCTGGCCGAGGAAGGCCAGTACGATCAGGCACTGCCGCGTTACGAAAAACTGGCGCGCGAAGCACGCGATCCTTATCAAAAAGCCACTTTTCGTATGGAGGCTGCCGAGCTGAAAGTGCGTCTCAAGCAGACAGCCAAGGCGCTGGCTGACTTCGAGGCGCTCTTGGGCGAGTTGAACCCCGATAGCTGGCTGCACCGCGAAGTCCGCCGCAAGATTGAGGACGTGTTCTTGCGCAACGACGATCAGGCCGGGTTGGCGAAATACTACCAGAGCTGGGTGGAAAAGCATCCAAGCGACATCGATGCCATCGCCCGGCTGGCCCGCGCTTTGTCCGCTCAGGGGCGCATGCCCGAAGCGCGGTCGTGGCTGGAGAAAGGTATCGCCAAGGCTCCCTCGCGGCGGCCGCTGCGTCAGGCGCTCATCGAGCAACTGATATTCGAGCAAAAGTATGGTGAAGCAGCAACGCAGTATGAGGCCATGGACAAAGCCGACCCGAATAATCCTGATACCCTGCGTGAATGGGGCAAAGTACTGCTGCGCGATAAGGCACGCCCCGAAGCCGAGCGCAAACAGGCAGCCTACAACGTGTGGAAACGGCTGCTGGACAAACGGCCCAAAGATCCCGTAATCACGGCTCAAGTCGCTGATCTGCTGCGCGGCGCTGGCATGAGCGAAGAGGCGATCGCCCTGTATAAGCGGGCTATCGAGTTGGCCCCGCAGTCGCCGCAGTATCGCGAGTATCTCGGCGAATACTACCACAGTTTAAAACGTTCTTCGGAAGCCCTGGCGACGTGGCGCCCCATGGCCGAAGGAGCCAATCGCAATGCCAAGAACCTGGCCCGTCTGGGCGAAGTGTTCAACGGCTTTGGCTATCGCAAGGAAGCAGTGGCTGCCTTCGCCGAGGCGGTAGGACTGGACAAAGACGATTTCAACCTGCGGCTGCGCTATGCCGAATTGCTGGAACTGGATGAACGTCACGACGACGCTCTGGCCCAGATCGATACCGCCGAAAAGCTGGCCAGCAACGCCGACGAGGCCGAAGCTGCCCTGCAAGCACGGATCAAGATTTATCAATCCACGGATACGCTTACTAAACATACCGATAAACTCCGGGAAGAACTTGATGCCGGCAAAGACGCCACGGCGGAGCGCTGGCATCGGCTGGCCCGCTATTACGAAGCTAACCGGCAAATGGCCGAAGCGACGGCGGCCATCGGCCAAGCGATAAAACGGGACGGCAAATCGATCCCTATTCTGGCCTCGGCGGCGCGCATCCATGAGAGCGGCGGCAATCTGCTGTTGGCTGCCGATATCAATCGCCAATTGGCCGCCCTTGATCGCCGTTTTCGCACCGAGTATCTGACGACCGTGGCCAAGCTGGAGGTGCGTCTGGGCCGCCGGGCCGAGGCACTGCAAGCCGGCCGCGATCTCTTGGCCGCCGCTCCCGGCAATCCCGATCATTACAAATTCTTCGCCGAGCTGTGCTTCGAGTTGGGCGAGAGCACCGAAGGGCTGGAATCCCTGCGCCGCTCGGTGCGGGCCAATCCTTCCGATCCGCAAGGCCTCTTGACGTTGGCCAACGCCTTGGCCGAGCTCCCCAACACCGGCGAGGCCATCGAACTGTTCTGGCGTGCTTTCGACAAAACGGATGATTTGGATGGCAAATTGCCGATTATCGCACGACTGACCGAGTTGTATCTGCAAAATAATCAGTTCGATCGCTTGCTGGAGCGACTGGAGCGCGAACGACGTGAGGCGGACAAACAGCGGGAGATGACGCTTTGCCTGGCCCAGGCGTATCAGACGGCCGGCGATCTGGGCACGGCCCGACAGCAGCTGGAGCGTCTGCTCACCGAGAATTCACGAGACACGCAGTTGCTCCAGCAGTTGTCGAAGCTGGCCGAAAATGAGGGCGATACCGCAGGTGCCTTAAAATATCAGCGCCAATGGGCACAGGCGGCGCCAAACAGTCACGAGGCCCAACTGGGGCTGGCGCAACTCCTGGTCAAGGCCGGCGAGTCCGAGGAAGCAGCGGCGATCTGGGTCAAGCTGGTCGCCGACGAACCGCAGCCGCACCGCAATTTGCAAGCCATCGATTCACTCTTGGCTCATGGCAAGGCCGATACTGTGTTGGCTATCACGCGGCGGCTCTTGGCCCAAAATCCAGCTAATTGGGAGGTGCTTTATCGGGAAGGCGTCGCCTTGGCCGAGTTGCATCGTCAGGATGAGGCTGCCCAACGTTTTCAGACGCTTCTCGATCTGCATCTGTCGGATGATGAAGAAGGCGCCGTTCAGAAGGCGCTCAAGAAACAAAAGCCGGGCCGGGCCGCAGGACGAGCGATCAGTCAGATTTCCAATCCGTTCTATGAGGTGCCGTTGTTGCAGCGCACCGGGAATGTGTGGCAGATCCGGGCCTTCACCGGCCTGGACCCACGCTACGGTTACTACGTCGCTTCCCAACAACACATATGGACGCCGAACGATTACGGTCAGGCCCGTATGGCCGCGCTGGCCTGGCAGATGAGGTTCGCCCAGAAGAAGAACCGCAGTGCAGAATTCGTGAAGGCACGGCGCCCTTTGAGTGGAGGACGCAAATCCCCAGAGCGTGCGAAGACTCCGGGAGCTTACGCCTCCCGCTCGGGAGGATTGCGCGCCCTTTGGGATTGGTATTACCTGCAATTGCTACGGCAGGACTTGCGCGAGACGTACCAGGCAGCTCGCGAATTGGCCCGCTCGCCGGACCCGGCTGCTCAGTGGGCCTATCTGCATTCGTTGTCGGGCCGCCTGGGTACCGAACGCAATCGGCCAGCATCCCGCACCAATGTGGATACCACGCCGCCGTTGCCTGCGGACGAAATCGAGCGCGTCCTCGCCAGCTTTCAGCTTTTGCGCAAAGAGAAGCCGCAATGGCTGACCACGGATGTGCTAACGAACGTCCTCGCCGAACTGAAACGTGCCAGGCGGACCAACGATGAAGAGCGTATCTATCGCGAAGCCGTGACGGCTGCTTCGCAGAACAGTCAGCCCGACCTCGTTCAACAGATACTCAACGTCGCTGCCGCTCGGGGCGACGTCGAAACTGTCTTACAATTCTTTGAGCGTCTGGAAAAGCTGCAAGGTAATACTCCTCGCTGGAGAGGCATGTCTACCATCCGGCAAACGACCTACGCGCTGAGCGAAGCCATGCGCGCTCGTGCCGATGCCAAGGACCTCGCCGCCATTCCGCGGCTTTATGAAGCATATGTGGTGGCCAGCCGCCGGCAGCACCAAGCATCGGGACGCCGTGCCTTCTCGCGGTCGCTGTCTGCGCCGCAGCAACACTATTATGCGATCTGGACAGGGCGCTATCGGCGCGGCGTCTCCATCGATTTCCCGCAACCTAATGATTACCTCGACGAGGGCGCCATCGAACTGCTGCGCAACGCCTATGAGTTTTATAAGCGCGGTGACGTGCTGAGCGATTTGTTCGGCTATTTCCGCAAGAAATTGGACAGCACTCAGGGGGCTGACGCTCCCCGCTTCGAGGCCGACAAGATTTTACTGCATCTGACACTGGCCGCCCTGCACTGGTGGGAGCACGAGCGCGAACAGGCGCTGAACGAAATGAATGCAGCCAGTCAGTTGGCACCCACAGATGTGGAGTTGCGTCTGGAATTGGCCCGGCTGCGCGAGAACAACAACGAGCCGCACGAAGCACTGGCCATTCTGGAAAGCCTCACGCCGCAAGATCACACGACTATGCAGCGACGTGAGGCAGCCGCCCTGCGGTTGGCGGTGCGAACGGGCAACGTCGAACGGGCGCGCCAAGCCGCCGATCGCTTGTTCGGACTCCGCCTCGATGCCGAGACGCAAGTGCAATTGGCCGCTCAGATGCACCAACTCGGCATGCACGATGCTGCCGAGAAAGTAATGGCTCGCGCCCAGCGCCAGGCCGGCCAACGCACCGCCGCCCTCATCAGTCTGATGCACCAGTATCAGAACCAAAATCAGGTTGAGATGGCCGTGCAGATCGCTCGCCGCTTGCTGCGCAAAGGTCCATCGATGACGTTCCGGCCTTACTACTACCAGCAGGAAAACGAGGGGCGGACCGAAGCGATTCAGGTGCTGGTGCGCACCGGCAAACTGCCGACGCTGATCGAACGCACCGAGGTCCAGCTCAAAAGCGCGCCGCGCTCGCTGGAACTGCACCAGACTCTCCTGGAGTATTACAAGGCAGCCGGTGATAAGAACAAAGTCAAGGACATCGCCCTGCGCATGTCGAAGATATGGCCCGATGATGCCAAGGTGCAGTATCAGATCGCCCAACAACTGCGTGAAATCGGCGAATGGGCCGCTGCTGCCGACCGCTACCGCGATTCCCTCCGTAAAGATCCTTCCCTGTTCGCTTATAACTATTGGGAGATCCAGCAAGTCTTCGATCAAGCCCACAAGACCGAAGAGCTGATCCAGCTGTTCGATGAGATCGACCTCAAGAGCTCCGGCAGCAATTGCTGGGTCTTTATGAACATGCTCGAGCCGCTGTTTAACGATGAGCGCACTCGCGCTCGGGGAATGAAATTCTTCCGCAAGATCTGGGATACTTTCCCCCAGGAGCGGATCCAGCTTATGGGCTATCTGCATCACGATGCGATTTGGCAGCTGCCTGAAATCTACGATTATGCCCGCCAAGCCGTCATCCCCCGCAGCGACGAGCCGGTGGCCGACCCCTGGCGCAGCAGCGAGCAGGTTATCTTGTACAGCGGCAACGGTCGGGTCGAAGGATTCGTCACGCGCTTGCTAAAAGCGGCCCAACGTCAAAACCGCCTGCGTCTGTTGGGACAAGAAATCGAGCAGGTCTTGAGCAAGCGCCCCGAATGGAGCGATGGCAAGGCATTGTTAGCGATGATCAGTCTCAAGCGCGGGAAAGTAGCCGAGGCGCGGCGGCTGTGGCGGCAGCTGCTCGACGATAAACAAAACCCCATGCCGACCTGGTCGCGCGTCATCTTCGGTCAGGAGCTGCGCGATTATGAGTCCATGCATGACCTGGCCCTGGAGACCTTCGAGGGAGCAGCCGAAGAGATACAGAATGAGATGAGCATGGACTACCAATGGAACCCGATTCGTCAGCTCGTCGAGCTGTACCGCGAAACGGGACGCAAGGAGGAAGCGCGGACGCTGATGCTGAAATTGGCTCGCTCACGCCATGATGAGTCTTATGATCCCGGTTACGCTGCCTACCGCCGCATCGAAAATACGACTGCGCTGGCCAACAGCTTCACCGAGATGGGCTATCCGATCGATGCTCTGCGTCTGTGCAGTGAATTGCTCGATGACCACGAGACGCTGGAGATGGCAACAACCTGGTATAATGGCCCACATTTGAAACAACAGACCGAAACCGCACTGCGCAATGCCTTCAAGGGACTGACGCCAGCGACGTTGGCCGAAGCTGTGCATGACGTCCTCACGCCGCGCCCGGAGTCAAACGGCCGGCATCCGCCAGCTAGCAATGCCTCGGCGTTGGATCTGCTGCTTTTGGTGCGGCCGCATGAGTTGCCGAAGGCCCAGCTGACGAGTCTGCTGGAACGCGCCCTGGATGAAGCGGTACGTTCCCACGCAGAGCGCAGGAACGAGAAAGAGCCGCGCATGCAAGCCGAAAAAATTCTGGAAAAATTGCTGGTCGAACATCCCCGCGATCTGTCTGTGCAAATCGCGGCGGCATTGCTGGCGCTGGCGGAGATGCGTTCCCACACAGAAGATGGGAATGAAAAATTGAGGGAGACCATCGATCGCTTGACCAAGCTGACGGCATCCTTGCCTTTGGAGAAGCTGGAGCCGGGCAAGCGGGCCAACGCGCGCCAACGGGCCGAGGCGGCGCAGCAAATCGGCTTGTGGCTGGTAGCGCGGGCGTGTCTGCGGTATCCGTCGCTGCGAGCCGCCGGCGAACAACTCGGCCAGAGGGCCGTAGAGGCAGCTCGGCGGCAACTCGAGCCGCACTTTGCCTTGGCGATCTTGCGCGAATGGGGACAAATAGAGCTGGACCGTGGCGACCGCAAGGCGGCCGAACAACGCTGGGGCGAGATGCTCGATGTCCTCCTGCCGCAAAGGCGGCAAGCGGGGGAGGTATCCCCGCCAGTACAAAGAAAGACCGAGATACAAAGAAAGACCGGAAGGTTACTCCCTCCCACTCGCCCCCTGCAAGATAGCAGATTGGTGTTTGCTCTCGCCCCGCCGATCACTGCACCACAGGCGGCAGGCAAGGTACCTTCAGCTCCTGATAAACTCGTGCTCGCCGTCACGACTCAGCAATTCGATCGGGCGGCGGAAATAGCCAAAATGGCCGCCGAGCACAAGATGCTCGCTCTGTCGCTACAGGCCATCCGCGACGCTCTGGGCGGCGGTCCGCCGGTAAACGCTCCGCTGAACATTGGTCGGGTCCGCCGCGTCGTCCGCGTTGTGGGTTCGCCGAATACGGCTAACGAGAATGACCCCAATCAGCACAATCAGGTCGTCGCCAATCAACTGAACGATTTGGTGGCGCGCTGGCGGCGTGAGGGAGCAGCCGAAACAGACATCTACGAAACATTGGCCGAGGTGGTTTTGCCCGCCGGCCGGCCCGGGGAGGTCTTCCTGTACGTGCCGGCCACGCTCCACAATCCCGCGCAGCCGGCACTCAGCGCTGGCCGATTGCTGGCCGAGTCCGCTCTCCGCGCCGGGCGCCTCGACGACCTGCGCCGTTGTATTACTGCGCGTCTGGACAAACCGTTGGCCGAATGGAACGCTCGCATTCTGTTGGCCCAGACAGCCTGGGCCGCCAAGGACGAAGCACGCTTGCGCGAGCTGCTCAAAGAATTCGAGCAACGCTTGCAAAAAGACACATTGCAGCACACCGCCGCCCTGATCTGTCATGCAGTGGCGCCTTTACTTTCCGTAGGGCACGCTGCCAACGTGCCGGGCACGCAAGCCACGTGTCCTGGCATGGCGGAAGCACTGCCAGTGCTGGATCGTGCGGCCAAAAATTTAAGCGCTGCCGGTGATACAGATGCTGCCGCCAACGTCCTCTTGTTTCTGGCCCACCACGATTTCGAGCGCGGCAAGACCAAGGAAGGAAGAGCACGGCTCGAGGAAGTGATTCAACTACATCAGCGTAACTGGAATCGCAACACCGGGCGTTTCCCGGCGGAGCCTGGGAACAACGTGTTGAGCGGGCAGATACAAAATGTGGCCTGGGAATACATTCATGCCGGCCTGCTCAGCGACGCTCTCGATCTGCTCGGCACAATCGTCGATCTGCCGATGGAACAGCAGGCGCAAGTGCCAAAGCAAGCCCTCTTCACCTTGACTGCCGCTTTCGCTCGGCATCTCCTCACACGCCCCGCCGCAGAACGCTATGAATTGCTCAAAAATTGGACGCTGCCGACGCCGCAGCGCCGTTCTGTCCGCATCCTCGGCGCGTTTGTGTCTACAGAGATGCCGCCGGCCGCGTTCGGCATATTCCCGCGCGAAGCCTGGCAACGCGGAGATGGGGCCAGCGGCGTGCTGAGCACCCCTGCCCTGCTGATCGATGCAGCACGGGAAGCCGGCAAGCTCGACGAATTGGCGGCAGAAGTGCGATCTCTGACCAGGTACAAAGTGCGTGCCCAAACAGAGCTTGGGCATGAGAGATTAATCGAGAATGCAGATGTCTTTTATGCATTAATCCAGATCACACGTGGCCAGGGCGCTGCGGTCGAAGACATTGTGAAACAGCGTCTCGAACAGCTACGCAAGAAGATGGCGGCGCCACCGCCCATCCGCTCGCCTTATTATGGAGGGCCGCAGCAGCCAGAGTTGCAAGTCGAATGGCCGGATTATCTGCTGGCGCGGGCTGGCCTGCGGGATGCCGCTTTGACGGAAACGAGTCGGGCGTTGGCTGAACAGCTCTACTCCTTGGCCCAGCGCACGCGGGACCAGCCGGCCCAGGTTCATCTGCGCGAGGAAATGGCCCAGAGTCGTTGCCAGCACACAAAAGCACCGGAACTACAATTGCCACACTGGCACCCCGGTGGTTACGTCAGCGCAGGCGCACGCCGCGACGGCCCGCTGCCGGCCCGCTGGGTCGCTCATGAGGGACACATCGCCCACTTGCTCGGTCCCGATCATCAGTTCTTGATCTTCGACTATCCGCTCATCGGCACGTTCGAGTTCTCGGTCGATGCCTACCATGGCGGCTGGGCCGAGGGACATCTCAGCTATGCTGGCATGGTGTTTGAGCCGAATCCTGGTTCAGTCAGCCGGTTTTGGCCGGTTGGTTGTCACGAGCAAATCCCCCTGCCGGGTACGGCTCTTCAGCGCGACAGCTTCAATCGCTTTACGGTCCAGGTCACGTCAGGCAAATTGCGCTGGCTGGTCAACGGCCGACTCGTCCACGAGCAAACCGACCCCAGTCCAACAAGTCCGTGGCTGGCCCTGTACGCCAGTCGCGAACGGCACACCGTTTTCCGCAATCCTCAGCTGGTGGGCACGCCGCAGATACCCCGCCAGGTTCGCCTCAGCCACGGCGATCGTCTGGAGGGCTGGGTGTCCAGCTTCTATCAAGAAAGTCAGCCCCGACGCTTGAATAAACAGGTCGACGATTTCGCGAGAGATGCCGAAGAGTACCTGGCCGAGGGGATCACGCAGAAACAGCAGCCCTCATCGTTCGACTGGTATGCCCGCGATGGGGAGATTCACGGCCATCATGCTCGGGATCTTTCGCTGCGCCGGGAGGTGGGCAGTCTGTTAGCGTACTTTCGGCCGCTGCGTCCAGGCGAGACATTGAGCTATGAGTTCTTCTACCGACCCGACGAAGTGATGGTCCATCCGAGCCTGGGCCGGCTTGTCTTCCTTCTGGAGCCGCAGCGCGTTCGCTTGCACTGGCTGGTCGAGAATGACGGCAACGATTGGACCGGTCTGACGCCCGACAATGCTGTCCCTCTTCCCTTCTCCAACTTAGGGGAAGGCAAGGCGAGGATGCTCAGGGCCAACGAGTGGAACCGCCTCCAGCTCTCCTTAAATGGGGACAAGATAAAAATCGAGGTGAACGGGGTTGTCGTTTGCGAGCGGAAGCTGGAAGCGAACGATTCACGCACTTTCGGACTATTTCACTATAAAAATCGCACAGCTGCGCAGGTCCGCAACGTTGTACTGACCGGGAATTGGCCTGACAAACTGAGCGAAAAAGAGATAGTCGATTCGTTCCGCTTGGCCGGCCCCGCCTCGGATGGTGCCGTTCGCCGAGCGTTAATAGGTGAATCGTTTTTCCTCCGCAGCGCCGGCCTGGTCTTGAAACAAGCGCGGGAGTTGCCGCCGGAGCAAGCTTACAAGTTGTTGCAGGCATGGGTACTGCCCAACAGGGACCATTCCCTCTTTCAGATAGCCGGTGAATTCACGCCGACAGATCCCGCGCCTCCCCTGGCCTCCAAGCCGTTGCCACCCGGCCGACGCGTGCAAACTGGAGGCAATCTCGAAGCACCAGCCCTGGAACTGGCGGCGTTGGCCAAGAAACTCGACAAGCTCGACGACCTGGTTTCGAGTGTGCAAAAGGCTGACACTCCCGAACAGGCGCGCGGACGATGGGCCATGCTGGCCCTGTTACGGGCTGCTCAGGAACGGGACGACGAAGCACAAGCGGCCCTCAGCGAGCTGACGCGGCTGATCACGCCGCTGCCGGTCAACGAGCCGATGTGGCAGCGCTGGCCGGAATTGGTTGCGGCCATCGGCACGAGAAATCGCCCCGCCCTGCGCAGTTCCGTCCTGGCGCTGCTCGATGCTCAAGTTAAAAAGCTCGAACAGGCGATCATTCAGAACATTTCGCTGCCTGACCGCGATCTCTGGATACGGCACGTACGCCAGGCTCGCGCCGCTGCTCAGGTGCTCGGCTTGCCCGAAAAGCTCCGCGTGCCCTTCGGGACCGATCCGAACCTGCGTTATTGGGATGCGGTATCGCATAGTAATGCGCTGCCGCGTGGCCTCCACGCTCCGCGGACGCACTGGTCTAGCGAGGGGAACGTGGTCAGGCATTATCCCGGCCGCGCTCAGGATTACTTGTATCTGCGCGTGCCGCTCGTAGGCGATTTCGAGGTGTCCTGCGACTTGACCTCTTTCGGTTGGCGCGAGGCGCACCTGGGCTACGGCGGTCTGCGTTTCGATCTTCTTCATACACTAAAGCGATATAATTTGCATAGTTTTTCCCACTTAATCCGCAGCGGCGATATCGAGCCGCCACTGCCTCCCCTTGGGCCGTGGTACCGGTTTCGCCTTGTCGTCCGCAGCGATACGTACACCGTCTATGTCAACGACCGCAAGATATGCGAAGAACCGCTGCCCGATGATGCCGACCCCTGGCTCGTGCTGCACGCCGATCATCAATGCACGGCCGGCATCCGCAACTTGAAGATCAGCGGCCAGCCGCGCGTACCCGAATCGCTGTCGTTGTCCACCCTCCCGGACCTGACTGGCTGGATCTCTTATGACGGCGGCCCCTGGCAGAAACGCGGCGATACGATCATCGATCAAGGAGGCCGGCCTGAAACGAGAAGCGATCGACCGTCGCCGCGAACCTGGCAGGAACGGGCGCTGCACTATCATCGTCCCCTTCTGGAAGACGGCGAAATCGAATACGACTTTTTCTACGAACCTGGCAAAGAGCATGGGCACCCTGTCCTCGATCGCCTCGTGCTCTTGCTCGATCCCGAAGGCGTGCGTATTCACTGGCTGACCGATGGCGCTCACGACCGCACCGGCTTGACGCCGGACAATGTCACGACCGAGCCAAATAATCGTCGCGGCCCGGCCGTGCTGCCCTTGAAGCCGAAAACATGGAACCATGTGAAACTATCATTATCTGGCGATACGATTGTTCTGCACCTGAACGACACCGTCATCTACGAGCGCGTACTGGAATCGACGAACCAGCGGAACTTCGGTTTGTTCCACTATGCCGATGAGACGACTCTACGTGTCCGCAATGTGATTTATCGTGGTCAGTGGCCGCGCCGCTTGCCAGATGCCGAGGAATTATGGGCGCGCAAATGAGGCGAGGCGGGAGAAAGCTATGCAACGTTATTCTCCTATCGGTGCAGCGCTTTTGGTCCTCGCGCTTGTGGCGTCCTTCCAGAGTAAGGGGCGTCCGCCCTCGGAGCATGCGAAGACTCCGGGGGCGGACGTTCCCCGCTCCGGGAGTTCGCCTCGGCGTTTTCCTGAGCCAACCAAGTTCGATCCCAGGCCGACCGCGCTTGGCGACGACTCCGCCGAGATGCTCGCGGTGATCTATTCACCCGATCGGGAGACTTTGGCGACCGGCGGCGCCGATAAGTTGGTCAAGCTCTGGGATGCTGCGGGCGGCAAACTCCTCGCTTCCCTTGCCGGGCACAGCGATGCCATTGCTGGACTGGCCTTTTCACCGGATGGCAAAATCCTGGCCTCGGCCAGCTACGATCAGACCATTAAACTGTGGGACGTTGCTGCCCGCAAGGAACTGTGTACCTTGACTGGTCACAAAAATTGGATTTTCGGGATATCTTTTTCTCCAGATGGCAAAATGTTGGCCTCGGCCAGCTACGACCGCACGGTCAAGGTTTGGGACGTTGCCAGCGGGGTTGAGCGGGCCACGCTGAAACGCCACAAAGGCAGCGTCCGCGCCGTGGCGTTTGCACCGGACGGCAAGCTGCTGGCTTCCGGCGGCGCCGATCGCCGTATTTGCCTGTGGGACACGGGCACGCTCGCGGAGAAAGCTGTGCTGGCAGGGCATGAGGGGACCGTGCGCGGCCTGGCCTTTTCGCCGGACAGTAAGCGCCTGGCCAGCGTCGGCGAGGATCGGGCCGTCAAGTTGTGGGACGTGGCTCAGGGTCGAGAAGCGCTGTCACTTGATGGTCATAGCGATGGCGTTTTCTCCGTGGCGTTTTCGCCCCACGGCCAGCTATTGGCTACGGGGAGCTTTGATCGCACCATCAAACTGTGGGACATAAATAGTGGGGCAGAGTTGGCTACTCTTGAAGGCCACAGCGAGGGCGTGACCTGCCTGGCGTTCGCGCCGAGTGGTCGGCAACTGGCCAGCGCCGCCGCCGACCGCACCGTCTACCTATGGGAGGCCAGCCTGCCGCGTTTGCAAGCACGGCATACGCAGCAGTGCAGGCATGGGCCGCACACCGTCGCTGCTCTCGCGCCCAATGGCAGCATCGCCGCCACGGCCGGCGACGACCGAACGATCCGCCTCTACGACGTGAGGACCTGGCAGATCAAAGCAACTCTGCGCGGTCATCGGGCAGCGGTAGTCGGCCTGGCGTTTTCGCCAGATGGCAAACTGCTGGCCAGCGCCAGCCGCGATCGCACGGCCCGCTTGTGGTCGGTACCAGACGGCCGGTTAATTACCTCGCTCGGCGGCCATCGCAATGCCGTCCGTGCCGTCGCGTTTTCGCCCGATGGCAAGACACTCGCCACCGCCGGTTCCGATCGCACCATCCTCTTGTGGGACGTGCCCGATCCCTCAGCCGTACCCGAGCCGCTGCGTGAACGGGCAACCTGGACCGGCCACAGCACCGGTATCGCCTGCTTGGCCTTCTCGCCCGATGGACGCCTGTTAGCCAGCGGTGGTGATGCCGCCCTCCTTCTCTCCCCCAAATTGGGGAAGGGAAAAGGCGGAGCGACTGGCATCGTCAAATTGTGGGATATATCCAGCGGCAAGGAAAGGGCGAGTTGGTCTGCCCACGCGGGTGACGTGACTGCACTGGCTTTCGCCCCGCACGCTCCGCAGTTGGTAACGGGCGGCAGCGATGCAGCTTTCAAGATATGGCGTTTAGACGACCACAAATGTATTTTAACACGTAGACAACGGAGCGCCGTGTGTGCGCTGACATTTGCTCCGGATGGCAAGCAGTTTCTAAGCGGATATTCGGGGTCTGAAATAGTGCTATGGGATACCGACTCCTGGCAGGAGCAGATTCGATTGACGGGACATCACGGTGCCATCCATTCACTCGCTTTTGCGCTGGACGGTAATTTCCTCATCAGCACTGGTCAGGATGAGATGCTCAAACAGTGGAGCTTGGAGCCACGGCATTTACCGGTGGTGCGTTGTAGCGGCCACAGCGGTTGGGTGACAGCCGCCATCTTGACCCCGGATGGACGGCACATTCTCTCCGGCAGCTGGGACGGCACGCTCCGCCTCTGGGATGCCAGCAGCGGCCAAGAAGTCGCTGTCTGGGAGGGCCATGCCGACAAGGTACAAGCCGTGGCCCTTCGTGCAGACGGACGGTTTGCTCTGTCGGCTAGCAGCGACCGTACGGCGCGCCTCTGGGACGTTGCCGCCGGCAAAGAAATTCGGCAGCTCAAAGGACACACGAAAACGGTGACTTGTGCCGCTTTCAGCCCGGATGGCCAGTACGTCGTTACGGGAAGCCACGATGGTACGCTCCGTCTATGGGACGTGGCGACCGGGCGTGAGCTGCAGAAGCTCAAAGGATTGACAGACTCTTTGTACGCCGTCGCCTTCGCGCCGGATAACAAGACCATTGCCGCCAGTGGAAGCGAGGACAATGCCTGCGTCCTCTGGGACACAGTCGCTAACAAGAAACAAGGATTCTTCACCGGACATGCCGGCCCCGTATTGGCGCTTGCTTTTTCTCCTGATGGACAACAGTTGCTGACTGGCAGCACAGACCGCACTGTGCGCCTCTGGGAGGTGACAACCAAGAAAGAAATCCGCCGTTTCGAAGGACACGCTGGCTATGTTCGTTCGGTATGGTTCGCAGCCAATGGCCGGTACGTCCTGAGCGGTAGCTACGATCACACGGTTCGTTGGTGGGACGTGCGAACGGGAGAATGTCGGGACAGTTTCGAGCTGCACGATAAACCGGTGTTAAGTGTGGGATTATCGATCGATGGCCACCGAGCCGTCTCCGGCGGCGCGGACGGCATTGTATGTTTGTGGGAATTGACACCATAGGGGAGTGAATAATTTCGTTTCGCTGCGAGTTGTAGACGAGCGCGGGGATGTCTCGCGCTTGTCTACGGCTCGCAGCGAAACGGGAAATCGCCCTGTGGAGGACTCGATCATGCGACGGTATATTGTGGGCTCGTTGATTCTGGGGCTATCCCTACTGGGGAGCTTGCCACTGCATGCGACTGAGGTATTAAGTGAGCAGGAATTGGCAAAAAAAATCGATCAATTTCTTGCCGCGCGCTGGAAGACAGAAAAAATCGAGCCTGCTCCCTTGGCCGATGATGCTGAGTATCTGCGCCGCCTCTATCTCGATCTGATCGGCCGCATTCCGTCACGGGAAGAAGCACGGGCATTCCTTAACGATCCAATACCGGATAAGCGAACACGGCGGGTGTGGCGTTTGCTGGATGAAGGCGCCCATGTAGAGCATTTCGTCCACGTGTGGCGCGATCTGCTCATCCCGGAAACCAACAACATCGAAGTGCCAGGTCAGCTCAACAGCTTCACCGACTGGCTGCGCCAACAGTTTTCGCAGAACGTGCCCTACGACCGCATGATAAGCGAACTGCTTACAGTTCCCTTCGGCGGCGAGCGCGTGCGTTCACGGCGGATGATGCGAAACGAACCGAGCGATCCGGCCGCGCCGTCGCCGCGGGCGTTCTATCTGGCCAAGGACGCCAAGCCAGAGGAATTGGCTGCCAGCACGGCCCGCCTGTTCCTGGGAGTGAGCATCGAGTGTGCCCAGTGTCATAACCACCCATTCGCCTCGTGGACACGGCAGCACTTCTGGGGCTACGCCGCCTTCTTCGCCGGATTGCAACGCGATGCCGAGAACAACGGCGTTATCCGCGAGGTGTTCGATCGCCGTGACATCAAAATTCCCGGCAGCCTCACCAGTGCCGAGGCCCGCTTCCTCGACGAGACCCAGCCGCGCTGGAAGTACAACGTCGGCGCCCGCGCCACCCTCGCCGAATGGCTGACCGCTGCCAACAATCCGTACTTTGCCCGCGCCACGGTGAACCGGCTGTGGACACATTTCTTCGCTCTGGGATTGGTCGAACCTGTGGACGATTTCCGTCCTGACAATCCGCCGAGCCATCCCGAATTACTCGACGAGTTGGCTCGCCAGTTCGCTGCCCATCACTTCGACCTGCGTTACCTTGTGCGGAGCATCACGGCCAGCCGGGCCTATCAGCTCAGCAGTGCTGCACCCGCTTCAGCTTCTCTGCCCCCGCGTCTGTTCGCGCAGATGGCCGTCAAGGGGCTCTCTCCCGAGCAGCTGTTCGATAGCTTGGCCATGGCCACTGGCTATCGACCGCCGCCCCGTTCGCGCCCGATGAACAACGCGGCCTCCCCCGACGCTCGCGCGGAATTTCTGGCTCGATTTGCGGGTGGCCAGCCGCGTACCGAAATGCAGCGCTCCATCCAGCAAGCCCTGATGTTGATGAACGGCCAATTCATCGCGGACGCTACATGTCTCAAAAACGGCGCTATGCTGGCAAGCATCGCCAACGATCGCTCGCTAGACACAGCTGGCAAAGTCGAAGCGTTGTACCTGGCCACGCTGTCGCGCAAGCCCACAACGCGAGAAGCGAAGCGATTCGTGCAGTACGTGGAAGAAGGTGGCCCCAGCAAGGATGCGAAGCAGGCATTGGCCGATGTTTTCTGGGTACTGCTAAACAGTGCGGAATTCAGTCTCAACCATTAAGTGGGTACGTGCAAACACGAGCTCACCAGAGGCGCATGATCCCATAGACGTCGACAGAGACACTGACCGAGGGCGCATATCCCCTGGGTCTGGAAGTGAAGATGCGCCGCAAGGAAAGAGACGACAAGAATATCTCCTTCCGCTATCAGAGCGATAAGGCCCTTCTATGAAAATGCTCCCCTGTTCCTCTTCATTTCCCGATACAAAACCGGCTAAAAATGCGATCCAGCAAATCATCTGTGTACACGGTGCCAACCATCTCGCCAAGTTGTTCCAGCGCTCCGCGCAGCTCCAGGGCCAATAGCTCCGGCGGCTCTTCGAACAAGACAATGCCGTGTGCGCGCCGCAGCTGCTCCAGGCACGATTCGACATGATGGCGGCAGCGGCTCAGACTCGGCGCCAGGGCCGGCTGCTGGTGATGGTGAGCATGTTCGGCCAGTAGCGACCGCAGCGAATCGAGGCCGCTTCCCGTAACGGCGCTGGTAGCCAGCAGGCCAGAATGAGGTGTTTTCAGATCGCATTTAGTAGCTATGGCGACGACCGGCGGATGCGGACGGTGGCACATTGCCTCTTCTTCCGGTGCTAACGGACAGCCCGCCTCCAGACACAACAACAGCAAATCGGCTTGCTCGACTTGTTCGCGGGCCAGCGTTTGTGCTTGCGTTTCGATGGTGCCCAACTCTGCCTGCCAACCGGGCGTATCGATCAGCTCAATGGGGGTTTCACCGAGATGAAGACGCTGCACGAGATAATCGCGCGTGGTGCCCGGCTGCGGGCTGACCAGGGCGTCGGTGCCGGCGAGAGCGTTGAACAGACTGCTTTTGCCGGCGTTGGGGCGACCGGTCAGCACAACACGGAAGACGCGGTCGGCCAGGCCGCGCTGTTCCAGCTGCTTGCCCAGCAGCGTGACCTGCGCCAGGGCCTTGCTGATGCGTTTGAGCATCTCCTCCGGCTGGATGAAGCGAATATCCTCATCGGCGAAATCGAGGCCGGCTTCGACATCGGCGAGAAGATTAAGCAGGTCGTCGCGCAGCTCTTGCAGCGGGCGAGTCATGCCGCCGGCCAGCTGTTTAAGGGCTTGTTTCAGCTCATCGCGCGAACTGGACTCGATGACGGCGTGGACGGCCTCGGCGCGGGTCAGGTCGAGCTTGCCGGCCAGAAAGGCGCGTAGGGTAAACTCGCCAGGTCCGGCGGCGCGGCAGCCAGCCTGGAGAAGCTGGGCGACCAACAGCTCCACCAGAGGCGGGCTGGAGAGCAGGTGAATCTCGGCGAGGTCCTGTCCGGTGTAGCTGTGCGGCGCGGCCCAGAAATACACGTCGGCCGGAATGGGGGCCAGATCCGGCAAACGCAAATGTCCCGACAGCAGGGCGCGTTGCCCGGCGACGAGAGGCTGCGGCGCTGCAAACAAGGGAGCAAGCACGGCAGCAGCAGCAGGACCACTGATACGGACAATGGCGCGAGCGCCAGGTCCAGCAGGAGTGGAGAGCGCCGTGATAGTATCGCGGGTGTGCATCTCATGCGCCGCCGTAGAAACGATACAGTTGCCGTACGCCCGCCGGCGCCAGCAGGAAAATACCCAACAACAACAATAATGCCAGATAGATACGATAGTCCATCTCCGGTACAACGACGCCGTGGACGTTGTAATCGACGGAGCCGACGTTACTGAGGCGGACGCCGCCGTGCTCGATGCTGATATCGATGCCCCGGGCCGTGCCGTCGTGGCTGGAACGCTGGCTGGCGAACGTCACGGTGTAAGTCGATTGCAGCTGCGTTGCCAGGTCACGAAAAAAATCGGGCAGCTTGGCCGCGTCGCGCGCCCAGAAGAATTTGCCACCCGTTTTTTCGGCCAGCTCGCGCAACTCTGCCTCGTTGATACCGTCATCGTGCAGATGGATCGAAAGTTCCTCGAAGATGTCGAACAATTTTTGCTCGTTGCCGGCATGGAAATATTTGCCGCCGGTCTCCGCGGCCATGCGCTTCATGATGGCCTCGTTGATTTCTTCCTTCTGGCCCAGGCCGAGCATGTAAAGCGGATATTTCAATTCTTTAGCACGATCGATGACCAGCTGAGCGGAGACGCGGCTGCCGGGTGCTTCGTCGCGGCCGTCGGTGAGGACAACGACGGCGTTGCGGCCGTTGCGACGGGCGGCGGCCAACGTCTCCAAACCGGCGTACGTGGCATCGTAGAGCGAGGTGCCGCCTTCCGGTTGCAACTCCTTGATGCGCTGGGTCAACAATTGCTTGTCGTCGCTGAAATTGGCGGGAACATCATCGACATTGCTGCTGAAGGGCTGAAGGGCGATCTTGGCGTCGCGCCGCATCAAGTCGACGAAATGCGAGGCAGCCGTGCGCAACGCTTCGATTTTTGAGCGCTGATCGTTAGCATCGGCCTTCTCTTTCATGCTGCCGGAATGATCGAGAACCAGGACAGTGGTGACGTTTTTGTACTTGCCCAATTCACCGATACCGAGCGTGTAGATCGGGACTTGATAAACGGTGGCCAGTTTGATGACTTCGCCCACGCTTCGTTTGCTGTTCATGTCCACACCATCGGTCATAAGGACGACGGCGCGGCGGCCGGCAATGTCCCGGAGCATGTCCACGGACCTGGCAACAGCGTCGAGGTAAGCAGTGCCGCCCATCGGCCGAGCTGCGTCGATAAGCTGGCGAATCTTGCGGCGATGCTCCTGAGCCGGGGGCGTCAGCCCCCTGAGTCTGACCTCGTGTCCGGGCGGCTCTTCGACACGCATAAGATGATCGAAAAGGATCAGACCAATTTCGGAGTTTGCGGAGAGATGGTTGAGAAAGATGCCAGCCGCCTTCTTGGCCTCGTCGAGCTTGCACACACGGCTGCCGCTGCTGGCGTTTTCCATACTGCCACTGATGTCCATGGCTAATACAGCAGTCAGCGGCGTCCATGGCGAGAAGATTTCCAGGTCGTGGACCTTGCGGCCATCCTCGCGAACAACGATGTCGGCCTTGTCCACATCAGCATCCTGGCCATCGGAAGCGCGACGCACTCGGAAATGTACGGTGACGTACAATGCCTGTTTGCCATTGCGCTCGCGGAACGAGGCGAACACTTTGTTTTCACCGTGGTCATCTTTGTCGATCTCGATTTGATAGTGCAGGGATTCGGTATCCGGGGCAGCACCTGGCACAACGGCGACGAGCAGCAGCGCCAGAGCGATGGCGGGGAGGATACGCATGATTGCTCTCCGGACAGGTCCCGACGAGCCGGAAGCGTAAGCGACGGTCATTCTGCCGCTTACGCTTCCGGCTCGTCTCCTTCGCGAACTAACTGCGATGTTTTTTTTCGGCTTCCTTGAGTACCGCAGTCCACCAGTCGTGCAAACGTTTGCGCCAGCGGCCCAGCAAGGAACTATCGTCCGCAACAGAATCCGTCCTGCGGCTGGAAGTCTGACGGCGTTTGTCGCGGCGGCGTTTACCGCCCGTGCCGTTTTTCACGGAAATGCCGGCAGGAGCAGGCGTTGTTTGCTCACCCTGCGCACGGCGGAGCAGTTTTTGGAAGTAGCTTTCGCCAGTGAGTGGCACCAGCTCACCAGCATCCGGTTTTTTCTTCGGCAGCAGCTTGCGCTCGCAGAAGCCCCAGGCACTACTAGCGATGAAGTACAAGCACAAGCCAGCCGCCACCTTGTAAAACATCAGGCCGATGAACACCATCATGTACGTCATCATCTTCTGCTGCATCGCCTGCTGCTCATCGGCCGGCGGCGGCGTCATTATCTTCTGCTGGACGATCATCAGCACCACGGCAATGACCGGCAACAGATTGAAGTACGGCCCCAAGTAAAAGAACGAGCCATAGTCCTCGACACGGCTGATAAACGGGATGTGCTCACTCCAGTTGAAGAGCATGTCTGGAGCGGCCAGGTTTTTGATCCACGGCCAGCATGGGGCCAAGCGGAAATGCGTGCTTTCCTGCAAAGCCACATACAAGCCGATGAAAACGGGCATCTGCAACAATAACACCCAACAGCTGCCGAACGGATTAACACCGTATTTGCGATATAGCTCCATCTGCGCCAGACCTAGCGCTTGCCGATCCTCTTTATACTTCTCTTGTAACTTCTTCAATTCAGGCGCCAACTGTTGCATGCGTACGCTCATCAGTGCTTGCTTGCGGCTGAGTGGGAACATCAGGCCACGCACCAGTACTGTCAGCACGATAATGCATAGACCATAGGGGATATACAGAGCCCGCAAATAGCCGAGGACCGTGTGCATGATGTTCGTGAAGAAGATGATCGCTCCCGTCCAGCCGATTTTGCTGAAGAACGTACCCATTGCACCGGGCGAATGATAATCGGTCA
>JAJPHU010000124.1 GCA_021325115.1 Planctomycetota bacterium
ATGGACAGCCAAGCCGAGCTGTTTGAGGTTGTTCGACGATTGCGCGCGGGCGGCAGCGGCACGTACCTTCTGCACCGCCGGCAAGAGCAGACCGATGAGAATAGCAATGATGGCGATGACCACTAACAATTCGATCAACGTGAAACCGGCAGCCCTTTGGCGGATGGAAAGGCGAGCGCGAGTCATAGTTGCTCCTCCAAATAAGGAAAAAGAAAGTCGCGAGCGCAAACAGAGACATTATTTTTGGGGTTGCGGCTTCCTGCGCAGCATATACTCCTCCGACTCCCAAGCTCTCTGCCTGGGAACGAAGGAGAACACATGCCGTACTACGGACCACTACCCTTTTGGAAGCCGTCCGAAAAATTACTTCTCGGATGCCTCTTTTCTAACTATTTGCCGCAGCAGGGTATTTCTCACACAAAAAATCGTTTACGCCAGTATTTCCTTCACGACCCGCGCCTTCTCCACGCCGGTCAGGCGCATGTCCAGCCCTTGGTACTTGAACGTGAAGCGTTCGTGATCGATACCTAGCAAGTACAGCAAGGTGGCATGCAGATCATGGACGTGGACAACATTCTCGACGGCGTTGTAGCCGAGATCATCGGTGGCACCGTAGGTCAGGCCGCCCTTGATGGGACCACCGGCGAGCCACATAGAAAAACCTTTGATATGGTGGTCGCGGCCTGGTCCTCCCTTGCCCTGGAACATTGGCGTGCGGCCAAACTCACCGCCCCAGATCACCAGCGTATCGTCCAACAGGCCGCGCTGCTTCAGATCCGTCAGGAGGGCATACGTCGGCCGATCAGTCAGGCCGCAACAGATTCTCATGTAGCGTGCCAGGTCGCCGTGGTGGTCCCAGCCGCGGTGATACAACTGAATGAAGCGCACGCCCCGCTCGGCCAGCCGCCGGGCCAATAAGCAGTTGGAGGCGAACGAGCCATCGCCGGGCCTGGCCCCATAGAGGTCAAGGACATGCTGCGGCTCGCTCGACATGTCCATCAGCTCCGGCACAGCTGTCTGCATACGAAAGGCCGTCTCGTAGGCAGCCACACGCGATTCGATTTCGGGATTGGCCAGCAACCGGTTATGGTGCCGGTCGAGCTGAGCGACGGCCTGGACGAGCCGTTCCTGTTGCGCAGACGATACCCCCCGCGGCGGGTGGATGTAATGAACCGGATCGCCGGTCGAGTTGAACTCGACGCCCTGGAAACGGCTGGGCAAAAAGCCGGCGGACCACTGCCGTGAGGCGATCGGCTGAGGATCGCGGCCGCCAACGCTTGTCAGCACCACAAAACCCGGCAGGTCGTCGCACTCCGCACCCAGGCCATACAAAATCCATGATCCCATCGATGGCCGGCCGCTGATAGCCGTGCCTGTATTCATAAACGTGTGCGCCGGGTCATGGTTGATCTGCTCGGTTACCATCGAGCGGAGAATGCAGATGTCATCGGCGATTTTGGCGTGATAAGGCAAAAAGTCGCTGATCCATTGGCCGTTCTTGCCGTGGCGGGCGAACTTCGTCAGGGGTCTCAGGATTTTCAGCCTTTGCCCCTGGAGTTGAGCGATCGGCTGGCCGCGGGTGAAGGATTCAGGCATCGGCTTGCCATCCAGGCGCTCCAACTCCGGCTTGTAATCGAAGGTTTCCAGATGCGACGGACCGCCGGCCATGTAGAGGAAGATGACCCGCTTGACGCGCGGCGGAAAATGTGGTAGTCCGGGCAACCCGCGCATCAGCCGGCGTTTTTCTGCCGGCGCTGTCGCGGCCAAGTCGCGGCCCAAAAGGACCGAGAGTGCAGCTGCGCCCAGGCCGATGCCTGCCTCTGAAAGAAATGTTCGACGCTTCATCCGCAAAGAATCCAGCGGAAACATCAAGTCTATTCCCTCGTATTCGTTTCGCTCAGGTTCAGGATAGTTCGCGCAACGCCGGTCCAGGCCGCCCATTCTGCGGCATTAAGGTCCGCAGCGACCGGGGCCTGTCCCGTGGCAATCAGCTGCCGGGCCGCCCCAGGATTGGCAGCGTACTCCTGGCGATAACCGGCGACCAACTCGGTGAGAAGTTTCTGTTCCTGCGCATCCGGCAGGCGCGACAGTGCACGGCGGAAGGCGTAATGGAGCCGTGTCTCTGTCGTGTCCCCGCCTTCCCTCAAGATGCGCTCGGCGAACACGCGCGCCGCTTCCAGGAATGAAGGATCGTTGAGCAGCACCAAAGCCGCCAGCGGCGTATTGGAGCGCGGCCGCTGCGCGGTACACTCTTCCCGACTCGGCGCATCGAAAGCTTTCAGCATGGGGTGCAGATACTGCCGTTGCCAATGGACATAGACACCGCGCCGCCACTGGCGTTCATCTGTATCATGCTGGTATGTGCGCTTGGGGAAGTTCAGGTGGCGGTAGTATCCCTCCGGCTGATATGGTTTCACGCTGGGGCCGCCGAGGCGGTGCACCAGCAACCCACTTATGGCCAAGGCATTATCACGGATCATTTCCGCGGGCAGGCGGAATGCCGCCTGTCGGGCCAAGAGGCGATTCTCCGGGTCGCGCTGACGGAGCGCAGAGTCGGCCGCAGAACGCTGGCGGTAAGCCCGACTTGTCACTAGCAACCGCATCATGTGCTTGATGTCCCAGCCGCTCTCGACGAACTCGTGTGCCAGTCGGTCGAGCAACTCCGGATGCGAGGGCGGCTCCCCCTGACCACCGAAATCATCGAGCACTCGCGCCAACCCCTGCCCGAAGCAGAGGTACCACAGACGGTTGACCATGACCCGCGCCGTCAATAGCCCGATGCCGTCTTTGGGGTCCACCAGCCAGTTGGCCAAATCGAGCCGGGTGGCGCGGCGTCGGCCGACTTGCAGCGAACCCAGGAATTCTGGCACCGCCGGTTGCACGATCGGCCCGCTATCGTCGAGCCAGTTGCCCCGCGGCAGAACACGTATGGTACGCGGCGTGATCGAGACCGTAATCATGGTCAAGCGGGCGTTCTTGCGTATTTCGTCCCGCTGTTTTTCAACGTCTTGCTTGCGCTGCCGAAGCTCCTGGGCCGCCAGAGACTCGGCCGACAGATTTTTCTGCTGGGCGTCGAGCCGGTGGAGCGCACCTTCCAGGCTAGCCAGGAGGGCACGCTCCCGGCGTGTCAACACTTTGATTTCCGGCGGCCGGGCCGTCGGCAGGGTATTGGTGCCCTTGCGGAAGTGCTGGGCCTCATCGATGTCAGCGAAGAACGCAGCCATCGAATAAAAGTCTTTCTGCGTATAAGGATCGTATTTATGGTCATGACATTGAGCACAGCCGAGTGTCCCGCCCAGCCAGACCGCCGACAGATTGCGGACACGATCGGCTGCATAAATAGCGAGATATTCCTTCGGCTGCACTCCGCCCTCGTGCGAGGTCTGGAGCAGGCGGTTGTACCCTGTGGCAATCTTCTGGTCGATGTCTGCGCCGGGCAACAGGTCGCCTGCTAGCTGTTCGCGTGTGAAACGGTCAAAGGGCATGTTGTCGTTGAAGGCGTCAATCACCCAATCGCGGTAAGGCGAGATGTTCTGGTCCTGATCGCCGTGATAGCCAACCGTGTCCGCAAAGCGCACCAGGTCGAGCCAATAAGCAGCCATGCGCTCGCCGTACGCCTCGGTCCCCAGCAGCCGATCGACGACGCGCTCCCAGGCCGTTGGGCTGTGGTCCTGTAAGAACGCCTCGACCTCGGCTGGAGTCGGCGGCAGGCCGGTCAGGTCGAACGTCACCCGGCGCAGCAACGTGACGCGATCCGCTTCCGGCGACGGCGTCAACTCCTCACGCTCCAGCCGGGCCAGGAGGAAGCGATCCACCCAATTTGCCGGCCAAGCCGTATCCCGGACGGCGGGCGTCGGCGGCCGTCCGGGCGTCTGGTATGCCCAGTGTTTTTGATATACGGCGCCTTCGGCGATCCAGCGCTTGAGCAATTCCTTTTGCTCGGGCGTTAGCCGCTTGTTCGCTTTCGGCGGCGGCATCTGTTCTCCCGGCTCTTCACTGAAAATCCGCGCCACCAGTTCGCTCTCGTCCGGCTTGCCCGGCACGATGACGCCTTTGCGGAGAGCCGATTCGCGGACGTCGAGTCGCAGCTTCGCCTTGCGCCGGCTCGCATCTGGCCCATGACAAGCGAAGCAGTTATCAGAAAGGATGGGCCGGATGTCCCGATTGAAATCCACCCGGAACGCCGGTTGATCGGCGGCGAGAACAGAGCCGGGCAATAAGGCGAACACACAGAAGGCCAAAGAAGTTTTCATGCGCTCGTTCAGCGATGGACCTCGGAGAGGTGCTTCCTGGATGTCTCTTTCCCTTGATAATATTTGCCGAAGGAGGAGATTTCTCACAAAAAAAGGCCAGGCAACTCAAGCAAACAGGAGAAACCACGATGACCGCGGACACGACAGCATTGGTGAAGACAGCGTTGATTGAAGCGTTGGAAAAGCTGCGCCACGACGTGTGGGAGCTGGCCGAGCCGCTCAGCGATGCTCAATTCTGGACCAAACCGATCGAGCCAGGCAATTCGGTTGGTCATCTCGTGCTGCACCTGGCGGGCAACCTGAATCATTTTGTCGGTGCCCAACTCGGCGGCACCGGCTACGTGCGCGATCGAGAGCGCGAATTCACCGAGACCCAGGTGCCGAGTAAGACTGAAGCAATGCAAAAGCTCAACGACGCTGTGGCCATGTTTCGCCGCATCGTTTCGGGGCTGAGCGACGAACAATTGGCTGCCCCACATCCAGAAGCGCGTTTCGGTCCTGTAATGCATGCCCTGGCGCATCTGCTGGCACATTTCGCCCTTCATCGCGGGCAAATGTCGTATATCGTGCGGCTTGTGCCCAAGGCGTAAGTACCTTAGCGCATCTTTGAGGTAGAAATCGGGCCGCAAGTCGCCGCATACAATACTTCATCGCTCTCCAATAGTGCCAATTGCTGCGCCAGCTCGCGCTCGAAAAAGCCGCCGAACCGACCACCAAGTAAATCAGAGAGCGCCGCCCTCGATGCGTTCCAGAGAAGGAATCCCTGTGTGCAGAGTGCCGCCCTCCACTGGGGACTGTAATTGCTACAAAAAAATATCTTACACAGTCACAGTGATACCATCCCGACGGCAACCAGCCGGGAGTTACGACAGCAAAATACAACTCCAGCGCCTGCAGTCCCCTTGCCAAGGGAACGGGACCGCGGTTCGCTTTCCCTGTGATGCCGCGACTGGCTTGCAACAATCGGCTGAGCCTCCATGGGTCGTGTCATTCCCGAAAATGCCACAGGGGAGGTTTCGCAAGTGCTAGCGGACGCCCGTCGAGCAAACTGGCAGCGTGCCCATTTTCAGGGAGTTGGCCGTTTCCCCACAATCGAAGCGTTCGTTTAAGGCACAACCTGAGCGTTGCGGTTACTTATCCGGCAGGTCGATGTCATACTTTTGGGAGCCGCTTTTCACCGTGTAAGTCAGCCCGGACTTTTCTGGATCCTGGAAACGCGCTGGTATCTGTACCGTCGGAACATCGGCAGGCGGTTCTTCGGCGGGTTTGTCGGGCCGCGCTTTTTTCCGCATTTCCGGAGGCGGCTGCATTTTGGCGATCAAGCCTTTGAGGTGAGCCGTATTTGCCGGCGTGCTGACAGCTATTTTGGCTGGCCCTTCGGGGAGGCGTTCCACCCGATATTCCCCATCGCGGATGTTTGCCGAGAAGCCGCCCCCCGCTTGTGTCACAAAAATCACAGTCCCAGCCGGTAAGGGCTTGCCCCGATAAGTGACCTTGCCGGAAACAATGCCTTTGGAGGAGCAACCGGCGCATGTGGACGACAGCAAGAGCAAAGTTAGTGTCGCTTTCGCTTTCATAGAAGATCCTATCCTATGGTATATTTCGTTTCGCTGCGAGCCGTAAGCGAACGTGGGGAGGTCCCCGCGCTCGCCTGCGGCTTATTGCGAAATTTCTTACCAGTCCGGGCCGAGTACTTCGCCGCCAGCAGGCGTGAGGGCGTACCACCAGGTATAGGGACTGGTGCCCTGAGCCACGAAGCGGACGCTGCCATCACCCATGCCAGCACTGATGCCGCCGGTGTGGGGCGAATTGGCGATACTGCCGTTGCCGCAGCCGCCGGTATAACTAGCGTTCGTACATCCCATTTTCGGCTGGACCTGGAACATGGCGGCTATGCCGGTGGGTTGGGGAGGATAGCCGGCAACCCCGGTTTCTGTACTGGCGATCAGCGAACCCCAATTTGGCCACCAATTCTCGCCGCCATCGGGAGTCCAACTGGAACTCCCGTAGGAGACAGCTTCCTTCTCGGTAAAGAAAATGGTATTCGAAGTGCCATCCTGGATAGAAGCCGGGTATTTCACTACAGCTTGGCCGCTACCGGCTAAGGGGAACGACCAGCTCGACTGAAAGACTTGGCCATTGGTGGCATAGCTGGCGTAAATCACGGGGTATGTTGAGGGAAACTCACCCATGCCCAGCGTGGGGTCCGAAGGGCACGAAAGAACCTTTAAGCGGCCGACATTAGGAATGAGAAGAAGACCCCATTCGGAATAGGTCGGATTGTTTCCATTATTGCCCTGAGGAGAAGAGGGCTGAAGACTATCCTTGTACAAATTCTGCTGTTCCATGAAAGGTAAGATGTGGAAGAACAACCCTGCCTCACCATTGTACGGCGCCGGGGTGAAGTTGGGATATATCCCCCAGTTCGGAGGCAACAGCCCCTGATACGTGTCGGCACAGTTAACAGTGGCCAGACTGATCTGCTTAAGGTTGTTCTGGCACTGGGCGCGGGCGGCGGCCTCACGCACTTTCTGAACGGCTGGCAAAAGCAAGCCGATCAGGATGGCAATGATGGCAATGACTACCAACAATTCAATAAGCGTGAAACCACGCTTGCGCAAGGAGAGAACGAACGAAGCCATAGCAGGACTCCCTTATAAAAGAGACGGAAGGAAACCAGGGGGGTTCTTACTTAACCTTGCTTTAATTAATGACTCTACCTATCCGTTCCTGTGCGGTATATGTTATTTTTCACTTTTGTCTTTCGATTTTTCACCTATTGCTGGTTTAGTTGCGAGCCGCAGGGTGCGTAAGAGCTAGCGGACCAAACCTCCTCCCCCCTCGGGGGAGGGCTGGGGTGGGAAGTGTCAAGGCAATGGAGCCAAGGAGGGGTTCCCCCACCCCGACCCTCCCCCACAAGGAGGGAGGGAAAAGTTCCCTGGCCCTAAGCTGCGTGCCCTACGGTATCGCTAACTGCTACACCCTACTGGAAAAGCGTTTTAAGCGAGAAACACGACACTATTCCGCAAAAGCGCACGAAGCAAGGAAACGGTCATGCCTCCCCAAAAACGGCGACGTTTGCGTCGCGTGGCAGTCTTCATTGAGTCTTCGCGGACCACTGGCAGCGGCTTGCTGATGGGCGTAGCCAAATATAACTACGAACACAACGGCTGGACCATCTTCTATGAACCGCGCAGCCTGGAATCACCGCTGCCCCGCTGGCTGCGTAGTTGGCGCGGCGATGGCATCCTCGCCCGCATCACCACCCGTCCGCAAGCGACGGCTCTGCAAGCGACCGGCTTGCCTGTCATCGACCTGCGCGGCGCTTTGGCTGATACGCCGTTTCCTTTGGTAGTGGCCGACAACCACCGGATCGCTCAGCTGGCTTTCGCCCATTTGCGCGAGCGCGGCCTGGTCCATTTCGCCTACTGCGGCCTTCCGCCCAATCAGCATTGGCATCAAAGCCAGCGCGGCGAGGAGTTCCGCCGTCTGGTCGAGGAAGCGGGCTTTTCCTGCGCCATCTATTATTTCCAGAACAAACAAGCAGACTGGGAACAGGAACAGGAGCACCTGGCCGCCTGGCTGCATGCTCAGCCCAAGCCGTTGGGAATTCACGCTTGCTTCGACGACCGCGGCTATCAAGTGCTCGATGCCTGCCGCCGCAGTGGTCTACGAGTGCCCGAAGAGGTGGCAGTCCTCAGCTCCGACGACGATCCGATCCTGTGCCGGATGGCCATTCCGCCTATGAGCAGTATTCATTTCGATTGCGAACAGGCCGGGTATCTGGCAGCCTCCTGGCTCGATCGCTTGATGGATGGCCAACCCGCGCCGTCGCAACCGATCTTCTTCCCGCCCGGCGCCGTCGTGAGCCGTCGCTCGACAGACATTTATGCCTTTGACGATCCGGCTCTCAATCGGGTGCTGCGGTTCATTAGCGAACATGCTTGCGATGGCATTCGAGTCAACGACCTGCCTGCGGTGGCGCGTTTGTCTATCAATGAATTGGAGCGGCGCTTTCATCGCTACCTCGGCCGTACGCCGAAAGCAGAGCTGCTGCGCGTGCAGATCGAGCAGGCCAAGCGGCTGTTGCGGGACACCAAGCTCCCTTTGAAGGTTATTGCCCGCCGCTGCGGCTTTTCCAGCGAATCGAATTTCAGTGTTGCCTTCCAGCGCGAATGCGGCATCCGCCCCAGTGCCTATCGGGGCGGCCTTGTCATTCGCCAATTCCCTGGCGAACGGCCGGCATAAGCCGGCTGGTCGGTCTCGCCGCCAGCCTGCTGACACCGGCCGTTCGTCTCCGTCATCAAGGCACTACCTGGGCGTTGACGTGGAAGTCGATTTTGTTGTCGTCAGCCAGATCGGTGAGGACGCTCAGCGTGCGATTTAACTCACCCGGTTCGCCAGCTCTCAACTTGATCGTCAACACGTGAACAGGCTTGGCTTGCGGGCTATCGACGTGAACGAGAAGGCGATCGTTGGTCCCCAACACTTTTTCTATCTTGAATGGTTTGACACCGCGGACGATGACGCGACGCTCGCTCTCGCTTTGGGTCTTGATTGGGCCGAGCGTTACCGTCTCCGGGTTGACGCTCAGGGCCGATTCGATCTCGACCGTCAAAGGCACGCGAATGGGCGGCATGCCGAGGTTGTTGGTCTTGACCCAGACATCGGTGTACCATTTGCCCACCGGCGCATCACCGCGCAGTCGCGCCGTCACCTGATAGGTGACTTCCGACTCGGTGCGGCGAACCTCTTGTACGCGCGGCTGAATGTAATTGCTCTCACACGTGGCCTCGGTGATTTGTACATCGGTGTTGCCGTAAAACGACAGCAAGACGGAAGCCGCCGGCGTGCCGCCGCGTTTGAGCTGCCCGAAGGCCAGCGTATCCGGTGTGATGGAGAAGTCATTACGACAGTTCGCCTGGACCCAAAGGCGGACCTCCTCGAAAGCGGGCTGATTGAACTGAACATAGATAGTCACCGAGCGAAGCCCGGTGAAGCGCGTGGTATCCATACGCGCGACGATGTGGGTTGCTTCTCCGGGTTTAAGATGGCCCTGGAGGGCGATAGCGCTGACGCAGCCGCAGGAGACACGAACCTCGGAGATGTTGACATCCCCGCGCGTGTTGTTGACCACCCGGAAGGCGTGCGTCAACATCGGGCCGCGAGGCACAGAGCCGAAATCTTTGGAGAATTCGTCAAACAGCGCGTCGGCCCAGGTGGCCGACAGGGCAGGCCCGGCTGTTCCCAGGACTGCCGCCATAACCAGACCATACCGCAACATAGTAGCCATTTCCTGATGCGACCCCTAAGACTCACCCGGAGCTACACGCCGCGAAGGAGCTGAGTCTCAGAGGATCACTCAATCTATATCCCTCCAATCGGAACCTTGTCAAAGCCGCCCTGATGGAAATGGCCCGCCCATCTCTTTCCTCCAGGCAATCCATCCGCGCTCTTCCTTCGACCGCTACAAATGGCTCGCGTTTCGTCTTCGCTAACTTCATTTTTTTTGCGGGAAGGCAAACAAATTGAACGGGCCAGAAGCGTAAGCGACGGAAAAATCAACGTCGCTTACGCTTCTGGCTCGTTCGCTTTTGTTGGCTCTTTTTAACCTTGCGCTCGCGCCAGCACAGCCACAACAACACGGCTGGCGCCGCCGGCGCGTAAGGCTCGAGCTGCCTCACTGGCTGTGGCCCCTGTGGTCATCACATCATCGACGAGCAAGACAGACCGACCCGCCAGGGGCACTCCTCGCCGCGCCTGGAAGGCACCGCGCACATTTGCCTTGCGTTCGGCCGGCGTCGGCCGACTGGTTTGCCGCGGCGTGTGCCGCACGCGCCGCAGCCACGATGGCTGATACGGCACCCCCAAATAGGTCGCCAATCCTCGGCACAACGCTGCGCTCTGGTTGTAGCCCCGCTGCCAGCGTCGTCGCCAATGCAAAGGGACCGGCACAAGAACATCTAAATGCAGCACGGCAAAGCGTGCCGCCGCTTCTTGCGCCCAACATTCGCCCAATAGCTCCGCCAAACCCTCGCCGTGCTGGTTTTTCAGACGCAAAATGACTTCGCGCAACAATCCCTCGTAACGCCCCAGGCGCAACACTTGCTCGAAAGCAAACGCTTCCTTTCGACAAGCATGACAACGCCCGTCGATTACTGCAAATGGCCCAATGGTGCCGGCGCAGTGCGGACAGGTCGGTCCCGGATCGGTGAAGAGTGCTTGCCGGCAGAGAGAACAAAAATGCGTTTGCTCTGCAGGAAGGGGCTGGCCGCACAGCAGGCAACAACCCGGATAGATCAGGTGCCGCGCCCCGATCAAGAAATGACGGCCCAGGATTATCAGACGATCCAGCCACGAAACTGTCATGGCCCCTCACTCGGAGAGATATTCACGCAGTTTGTGACATTATATCGTCTCAGCGTCCCGACAGTGCTACGCCGCCGGCCGATTGCGACCAGCGCTCGTCGAGGTCCTTAAAATCGCGGAAACCGTAGTGTCGTTGCAGCGCTTGTTCAAACCCACTCTCAAGTCCGTCGCGGATAAAGCGCGTGAACGCCAGAGGCCCGCCCTTCTGTGAAGATAAAAAGTCCACCAACGAAATGCTCTGCACGTAGAACGCCGTAATACGCCGTGCTTCCGGGTAGTTATCGTGAAGCGCCATCAGCTCCGCTGCTGAGAACAGCTCATGTCGAGAGCGTAAAGAGGGAAGCAGCTTCAAATAGCGCTCCATCTTTTCGCGCGGCTCGCTGAGAATGGCCATGCCTTCATCGGCCCAGCGCGGCAGGTCATGGCGTCCGAAGCGGCCGACCAGCACAGCATGGGTGGTCTCATGGGGTAGCACGTGCGTCAGCATGTCGGCCACGTCGCAATGCAGGTCGATCTGCCGTTTGACCACGCGCTCCAGGTTGGCCGGGTCTCGTGCCGAGGTCGAATGACCGGGGGAATCTTTTGCTTTTCCCGTTTGGCGAGCGTAAAAGTCCGCATTGGGATAGAGGAAGATGATGCATTTCGGCTCCCAGGGTTTCGGCTCTTCGCCGAACCATTTGCGGATCACCGTTGTCCGCGTCAGCTCGGCGACGCGGGCAGCTTGCTCGGCCAATTCGCGGGATTCATGGTAAATGACGCGAAAATTCGTCGTCTCGACTTCCGGCCATTTCTGCCCTTGGGCCGGCACATGACGGATATCGATGCGGCGATCCCCGATGGCGCGAAGCAGTTCCTTGGCCTGGCGCTGCAGTTCCAGCGAGGTGCTGAGGTTCAGCGCCGCCAACACTTCTTTTTCTGCTTCGGCAGGCGGTACCCAGCCCGCCTTGTTTACCGCCGCAGTAGCCGTATAGAGCTTGCAAAAGGCCCATAATTCCCGGTATGGCGCGGTCGAGCGGCTATCGAGCCGGTTGGCTTCTTCATAGAGCCGGTTAGCCGACTCGTAATTCTTGGCATCGTAGTCACGGCGCGCGCGCTCCAACAAGTCCTGATTGGAGGAAGCCGGTGCGCTGTTGCTGTCGGCGAACGGATCATACGGTTCGTCGGGCTTTTGTGGACGTGCGGTGTAATTTATTGCCGGCTTGGCAACAGGAGAGGGAGGGGGAGCGGACTGCGCCGCCAGAGAAGCGATCGTCGGCGGATTGGAAGGACGACTGACATTCAGCTCAATTTGATATCCGGGATCGAGGATTTTAAGGCGCTCTTGATAGGTGCGCGCCTCGGCAGAGCGATTGCTCTGCTGTAGCTCGCGGATGTAGCCGCGGTAGGCTTCGCGCAGGGCGTTCATGTAATCGCGGTTGCCATCCACGCGGGCGATCTCTTTTTCGAGGCAATAGACGGCGGCCTGATAATTGCCGCGCTGCAAATTATCGCGGCCTTGTTGGAGTGCTGCCTGGACGGCTAACTGCCGGCGCAGCTTGCTTTCGGCATCCTGGCCGAAGGCTGAGCCGATCCCGAGAGCCAGGGCGAACAAGAAACCGGCGCACCGCGCCGTAAACAGGCCGTTGCGGACCATGACAGCATCCTTGCCGCGGGTCGAGAGTGGTGCGGCCCGCCCTCCTGGCGAGCCAGCCGGTCACAAGCGGGACTAAAGTAGACGGATGCAGCGAAAGATTCAAGATGAGGTTCGCTCGATGGGTATCTCTCTGGATTTGGGCGTGGAGGAGGGCTTACGTGCGAGCAGTCTTTTCCCTTCCCCCCTAGGGGGGAAGGGCGTGGAAAAACCTGCTCGGAGACTGGCACAACCCCGCTCGCCAAAATCGAGAGGGGTACCCTCGTTCGATTTCCTGGACCGACGGAGATAACATTAGAAGGGAAGATTGCTACCTTCGTGCTCGATGTAAGATTGCCGAAACTAATAGAGCGACATTGTTATTCCCTTGTAATAAATTCATCGAGATTGAGCAGCACGCGGGCCACGCTGGTCCAGGCTTCGAGCGCTTTCACCTGGTGTTGCCTTTGAAGCAGGCGTTGGAGCGTCTGCCGTTCACGTTCATTCGGCTGGCGGCCCAGGCACAGGCGGAAGGCATAAGCAATGCGTTCGTGGTCGTTGTTCAGCCCTTTGTGCAGGATACGGCCGGCCAAGGCTTGAGCAAACTCGAAGAAGCCCTGATCGTTGAGCAATGTGAGAGCTTGTAGAGGTGTATTGGAGCGATTGCGGCGCGTGCAGGTGGCCAGGGCATCTGGCGCATCGAAAACAGTCAAGTCCGGGTGCGGGGCCGAACGCCAGAAAAACGTGTACAAGCCGCGGCGATAACGGTTGGGTCCGGTACTGGCCTGCCAGGTGCGCGGCACCTGGGTGAATGCGTAGACGCCGCTCGGCTGCGGCGGATAGACACTGGGACCGCCGATAACAGGGTTCAACAAGCCGCTGACGGACAGGGCCACATCGCGCACGACCTCGGCATCGAGCCGCAGACGGTTCTGCCGGGCCAGCAAGCGATTGCGAGCGTCGATTGCCGCCAGCTCGGGCCGATGGCGCGACGATTGCCGATACGTTGCCGACGTGACGATCAGACGGTGAATGTGCTTCATGCTCCAACCACGATCCCGAAACTCCGTAGCGAGCCAGTCGAGTAATTCCGGGTGCGACGGCAGCATGCCTTGCGTGCCGAAATCGTTCTCCGTTTCGACGATACCAAGTCCGAAAAATTGCTGCCAAAAGCGATTGACTGCCACCCGCGCTGTCAGCGGATTGCGCGCATCGGTCAGCCAGCGTGCCAGATCAAGGCGCGTGGGACGATCTTTTTTCGCCAAAGGCGGCAGCACGCGCGGCACATCGGGCGTCACTTCGGCTCCTTTGCGCAGAAAGTCGCCGCCCAGGAGAATATTTGTCCGACGCGGCGTCTGGCGCTCTTGTAGCACAAGTGTCGTGGCAATGGCCGGCATTTCTTTCTGGACTTCAGCGATCTTCTTCTCCAGCATCTTGCGCATCATCAGTGCCTGAACATGAGCGGCAACGAGATAACCCGGCGGCTGGCCCAGACCGCCGACGACGTGGCGCACCTTCTCGAAATTGCGATACGCTGTCAGGACCGCTTGTTGTTGGCGAAGGCTGCGGCCATTCGGTGCGATGGCGAGGATGGCTTGCACCTTCGCCGGCAGCATGGCCCGCGCTTCGGGCGTCAAACTACCTTCCCATAGCGCCACGCGCTCCGGCGTCGCCGTATCCAGCGTTTTTAGCTGTTTCTCCAACTCGGCGATGCGCTCGCGGACTTCCTGGCGTTTGCGTAGCTGCTCCGGCGTTGGCAACTCCAGCGTCGGCTCGTCGCAGTTGTTGAAGAAAGCGAAAAGTTGATAATACTCACGCTGCGTCAGCGGGTCGAACTTATGATCATGGCACTGGCAACAGCCGATGGTCAGGCCAAGGAAAACCGTGCCGGTTGTGTTGACGCGATCGACAATCGCCTCAACGCGGAACTGTTCTGGATCGATGCCGCCTTCCTCATTTTTTTGTGTATTACGATGGAAACCGGTAGCGATGCGCTGTTCAGTCGTTGCATTCGGCAGCAGATCGCCGGCCAACTGCTCGAGGACGAATTGATCGAACGGCTTGTCCTTGTTCAGGGCATCGATGACCCAATCGCGGTATTTCCAGATAGAGCGGGGTGAATCAATGCTGTAGCCGTTGGAGTCGGCGTAGCGCGCCAGGTCGAGCCAATGCCGCCCCCAGCGCTCGCCATAATGTGGATTGGCTAACAAGCGCTCGACGACGCGCTCGTAAGCATCAGCTCTTTTGTCACTTAGAAAATCGTCCATATCTTTTATGGACGGCGGCAGGCCGATGAGATCAAGATAAACACGGCGCAACAGCGTGAGGCGATCTGCTTCCGGCGCCGGAGTAATGCTCTGTTTTTCCAGTCGGGTCAGGATGAAACGATCGATAGCATTACGGCACCAGCGCGTGTCCCTGACACTTGGCAACTCCGGCCGCCGGATTGGCTGAAACGCCCAGTGCTTGCGGGCCGCTCCACCGATCTGCTCGGCCGTTTCGTTGGTAGGAATGGGCGCGCCGCTGTCGATCCAGGCCCGCAAAAGATCGATCGCGTGCGTGCTCAGACGCGGTCCTTTGGGCGGCATGGCGGCCACTTCTTTATTGCCGCCGCAGACCGCGATAATGAGGCGGCTGGCGCTGCTCTTGCCGGGCACAAGGGCGGGACCGGAATTGCCGCCCCGACGCGCGGCCGTGACGCTATCAAGCCGCAGGCTGGAGCGCTGCTTCGTAGGTCCGTGGCAAGACGTGCAGTGGGTCGTCAAGATGGGCTGAATGTCGCGGGCATAATCGATCGGCTCGGCGGCAGCGGGAACGCCGGGGACGAGGAGGACGAGAAAAAGGGACAAACAGACTCGCATAAGTTCACTCGGCGTGGGGGGCAGGATACAGGCGGTCGGAAAGATACTTATCACCATAGCGAATCCGACGGGGAGAGCAAGCAAAAACTTCCCAAGACGAGCTTCCAGAATGTAGGATACAATTTTATTCCTCCTCCTGTCTCGTCACTACAAAGAGTAACGGGAGCGCGGCCAGTTCCGCGGCCACCGAGAAGGCAATCAACGCCGGCAAGGATACATCGTAGAGAAACCCCATCAGGGCGCTGCCCACAAACCACGAGACGCCATAGCCGGCGGTGAACAGTCCGTAGGCAGAAGCGCGGCGCTGCGGCGGCGCCATCCGCGCCACGGCGGCCGGCACAATCGATTCATGAACGCCCATCCCCAATCCCCACAGCGCCGTGCCGGCCAGCGCAATCCAGAAGCTACCCAGAAACACCAGCGGAGCGGACAGGGCCGACACGAGAGTTAGCGGAATCAGGATGGAAATGCCGACGCGATCGAAAAGCCGGCCGAAGATCAACGAGCCGGTCCCGCTCACGCCCATAGCGACAGCATAGAAGATCGGCACCCATGAAGACGGGATGGGGGCAGCTTTCTCAAAATGATAAGCCATGAGCGCGAAATCTGCAGACCCGGCAGCAACCAGCGCTGCCCCGGCCAGATATATCCAGAAGACACGGGGCAATCCACGGGCCTTCAGGTCAGGCGGATGTGCCTCTAAATCTTGGGGACGCGGATAAAGCAAACGTGCGGTCACCAGCAGACCAAGACAAGTGAGAGCAGGCACGAGCAAAAGTGCGAAAACAAAGCGATAGTCGTCTGGACCGTTGAAATGGCCTTCGCGCCCGCCGCGGAGAAACAAGACCAGGGCGATAATCAGAGGTCCGAAAAGGGCACCAAATTGATCCAACGCCTCATGCAGGCCGAAAACCCAGCCGTAGCCTCCCATCTCCTTGGCGGCATGGGAGAGCATCACGTCGCGCGGCGGATTGCGGATCGCCCTTCCGATGCGTTCGCTGATAATCAAGCCGACCGCCCAGGGCCAACTGCCGGTCAGGGCCACGAGCGGCACGACACTCATCTGAAGGAAATAACCGCCCAGGGTGATAGGCCAATATTCGCCGGTGCGGTCGCTGAGGCGGCCCGAGACAAGGCGGAGAGCATAGCCGAGCAGCTCACCAAGCCCCGCGCTGATACTGACTACGGTAGCGCTGGCGCCGAGAACAGCAAGATACGGTCCGACGATGCTGCGCGAGCCTTCGTAGGTGAAATCGGCGAAGAAGCTCATCACACCGATCAGCAGAACAAAGCGAAAGGCGGCCGATTTGCTCTTGGGATGGCGATTGGCGTGCTCAGCGAATTCTGGTGTCATTCGCTGTTCCTTTCTTGCATCCTGGCCCCAGGCATAAGCCAAGGCTCTTCGCTTATGCCTGGAACCAGGTGGATCAGATCCTGACTTTGGAAGTTTATCAGGCGCTGGGAAAGATACAAAGCACTGCAGCTACTCTGCCGCGAATCGCCCCCGCTGTCGCCGATGCTGTGGGCGCTGGGATTTTCGCCACGTCTGTGGGTGCCGGTGGAGTTGTGGCGAAAGCTCACAGCAGAGCAGCAGGATACGCTGCTCCCTCACGAATTGGCCCACCCATCTGCGGCACGGCGATCACTGGGTCCGCCGCTTGGAGTTGCTTGCCCTCTTGCTTGTGTGTTCATGTGAAAAATCGTCCCAGGGAAAGTTTGGAAATTGCTTCCGCCATCAGTTGTGGGTTCCTTGAGGAAGGGAGTTCCACTCGACTACCCTTGCCGGAATCGTTGTCTCTCCAAGACATCCCATCGCGACAGCGCGGTAGTGGCCGTTAAGCTGCACCCGTCTCCCATCCGGCATCCAAGCGACTGGAAGGGCGCGAGACAGGTCGTATCCATTGGCCCGGATCCGATTCGCCAAGTTGGCTATGTGGTTCGCGGGCTTGTTAGGACGCGGAACGGCGTGCAATGGGTGGAGGTCGGCCAGCGGCACTTCCGTTGTGCCGGGGGCGAGGAGTGCCGACACAGGAACCATCGGACGCTTCCTCCGCATTAGGATGGGATCTTATCAGTTTGTTAGCGATCGGAAGTCACCCGCAATATCGCCAGCGCGGCGTCGTGCAATTTGCCGTTGCTGACAATCACATCGGGCCGATGGATCGAGGTGCCGCCGCGCCAATCGCTGAAGCGGCCGCCAGCTTCCTCGATGAGCGGCTTGATGGCGGCCACGTCCCAGGCATGGACGCCGTGTTCGACCATCAACTCACCTGATCCCTGAGCCACCAAGACGAAGCCGTAAAAATCGCCGAAGCCGCGCGTACGCTCGGTGCGGCGGACCATTTCGAGAAAGGTCTCCTGATGGCCGGCCTTGATGAACCACGACAAGCTCGAATAGAAGACCAGCGCTTGCGACAAGTCGTTGACATCCGAGACATGGATACGGCAGTCGTTGCGATAGGCGCCGTCGCCGCGCAGCGCCCGGTAGCTGTGTTTCAGGGCCGGGGCGTCGGCGATGCCGGCGATCTGCTCGTCTTTGTATTCCAGGCCGACCAGTGTGGCCCACAGCGGAATGCCGCGGACAAAGCTGCGCGTGCCGTCGATGGGATCGATGATCCAGCGAAAACCCGACGTGCCCACCGTGGCACCGAACTCTTCGCCGAGAAAACCGTCGTTGGGGAAGGCATCGAGCAGGGTCTGTCGCAGCAACTGTTCGGCTTCGCGATCGGCGATGGTGACGGGACTGCAATCCGACTTCCATTCCACGGTGAATGTGCCATCGAAATAACGCAGGGCCAATTGCGCAGCTTTGTGCGCCGTTTCGACGGCCAATTCGTAACGGTTGCGCCATTCAGGATTCACGTATGTTCTCCCAAAACACACCAGCCCGAAGCGTAAGCGAGGGCAGCCGTCGCTTACGCTTCGGGCTGGTAAGAATCCTTCTTACTTCTTCACCTCAAACTCGGCGTCGATGACGTCTTCCTTGCCCTTGCCGGCCTCGCCGCCAGCGGCGCTTTCACCAGCGGGACGATGCATGTGCTGGGCCATCGCCTGAGCAGCAACGTGCAGGTCGCTGACGGCCTGGCGAATCGCTTGCACGTCCTCGCCGCTGGCCGCCTGTTTCGTCCGCTCAATCGCCGACTGAATCGCCTGCTTATCGGCACCGCTGATCTTATCGCCCAGCTCGCGCAGCTGCTTCTCGATACTGTAGATAACGGCGTCGGCCTGGTTGCGGGCGTCGATCAGCTCGACTTTCTTCTTTTCCTCCGCGGCGTGCGCCTCGGCCTCTTTGCGCATACGCTCGACCTCGGCCGGATCGAGACCGCTGGAACCCTTGATCTCGATCTTGGCCTCCTTGCCGGTGTCCTTGTCCTTGGCTTTGACGGTGAGAATACCGTTGGCATCGATGGAAAAGGTCACTTCAATCTGCGGCTCACCGCGTGGGGCCGGACGAATACCTTCCAGATTGAACTCACCCAGGAGCCGGTTGCTCGGACTCTTGGCGATCTCGCTTTCGCCCTGGTAGACACTGATGGTCACGCCGGTCTGATTGTCCGAGGCGGTCGAGAAGATCTGCGTCCTTTCGGTTGGGATGGTGGTATTGCGCTCGATCAGGCGTGTCAGCCGGCCACCGAGTGTCTCGATGCCCAGCGACAACGGCGTCACATCGAGCAGCTGCACCTCCGCCCGGCTGGCCAACAGGATTTGCGCCCCCTGAATGGCTGCTCCCACAGCCACGACTTCATCGGGGTTGACGCCTTTGTGGCCTTCCTTGCCGAAGATCTCCTTGACCAGCGCCTGCACCTTGGGCATGCGTGTCATACCGCCGACCAACACCACTTCATCAATGTCGCTGGGTTTTTTCTTGGCATCCTGTAACGCCTTCATTACCGGGCCGCGGCAGCGCTCAATCAGGTGGTCGACCAGCTGCTCGAACTTGGCCCGCGTCAGCGACATTTGCAGGTGCTTCGGTCCGGAAGCGTCCGCGGTGATGAATGGCAAATTGATGTCCGTGGTGGCGGCCTGCGATAGATCTTTCTTGGCCCGCTCGGCTGCTTCCTTCAGACGTTGCAACGCCATCTGATCCTTACGCAGGTCGATGCCATGATCCTTCTTGAATTCCTCAGCGATGTAATCGATCAGTACCTGGTCGAAATCGTCGCCGCCCAGGTGCGTATCGCCATTGACACCGAGCACCTCGAAAACGCCATCGCCGACATCGAGAATAGAAATGTCGAAGGTGCCGCCCCCCAAATCGAAGACGGCGATGACCTCGTTCTTTTTTTTGTCCAGGCCGTAGGCCAACGATGCCGCCGTCGGCTCGTTGATGATGCGCATGCGCATGCGGGTCTTGCCGCCGGTAGCTTTGTCTTCAATATCCCATTCGGTATCAAAGCCGGCGATCTTGGCGGCCTCGATAGTGGCTTGTCGCTGAGCGTCGTTGAAGTAGGCCGGAACTGTGATAACTGCTTTGCGAACAGTGTGTCCCAGATAAGCCTCGGCCGCTTCCTTAAGTTTACGCAGAACCATCGCTGAGATTTCCGGCGGCGCATAGCGCTTGCCGTCGATCTCGACCATGGCCGGCTCGTCCGGGGCGCCGACGATCTTGTAGGGCACCAGCTTTTCTTCGCTGGCCACTTCCTTACGGCGGCGGCCCATGAAACGCTTGATCGAGTAAATGGTCCGCTTGGGGTTGGTGATCGCTTGCCGTTTGGCCGGATCGCCGACCAACCGATCGCCCTTATCCGTGAACGCTACCACGCTGGGTGTCAGACGGTTGCCTTCCTGGTTGGGAATGACCTTGACCTCACTGCCTTCCATGACCGCAACAACCGAGTTGGTCGTGCCCAGGTCGATTCCAATGATTTTTTCCTCTGCCAT
>JAJPHU010000071.1 GCA_021325115.1 Planctomycetota bacterium
CCCGGTGGCACAAGCATGGTCGATGGTCTGCGGACCGCTCCAGGATACCGAACTGGGGTTGGCTTCTGTCAAGCGCCGCTGCCGGCAAAACGTGAATATTTCAAAAAAAGCTGAACTTTCCACCCGACCCGCCCCGAGTGAAAAGTGGAAAGTTCGCGCCTTTTGGCGACGCAAAGCCACGCCATTTCATGGGCTTTGGGCGATGCGCGAACTTTCCACCCATGGAAAGGTCGCGCATCGCCCGGTCATGTTTTTAGCCGGGATGGGTGTTCCTCCATTGCGCTGCGTCGAAGGATGCTAACGACGTTCGAAAAAAAAGTCCGCGAGTCCGCAGCGCGAAGCAAGGACGAGCGCGAAAAAGCCAGCAGCGCTATGGCTCGTCCTTGCTTCGCGCTGCGGACTCGCTGGCAACGGCTCTTTCTTTCCGAACGCTCTAAGCAACTCGTTGCACCAGGGAGGTCAGAAGGTGCAAAACCTGGTCTGTGTGTGCAACCGATGCAACGAAAGTCTGCCGGCGTCCCAAACGGCTGGCTTCATTTGCGTTATGGCGTCGGCTTTCGTTGCATGCCCCCTGCAACGAATCCATCCGCGTGCCGCCTCCCTCGCCAGGGAGACGCGCAGCGATCCCAACCATCGCAGACGGCACACGACTGAGAGCGGCGCTGGGCGAGATTGCCTTGCTCCAAATCTCCCCACTTCTTACAATTTCGTTTCCTGCCCATATTCCTGGCACGGGAGAACCGCTCATGTCTTATCCGCAACCGTTCCGTGGCAAGATCTACGATGACATCACCCAAACGATCGGCCACACGCCGCTCGTCCGCCTCCGCCGCGTGGTCGGCGACGTCAAGGCGACCGTGGTGGCGAAGCTCGAAAGCTTCAACCCTCTCTGGTCCGTCAAAGACCGCATCGGCGCCAACATGATCGCCGCCGCCGAGCGGGACGGCAAAATCAACAAGGACACAACCATTATCGAGCCAACAAGCGGCAACACCGGCATCGGCCTGGCGTTCACGTGCGCTGCCCGTGGCTACAAGCTGATGGTGACCATGCCGGAAACCATGAGCCTGGAACGCCGCCGGCTCCTCAAGGCCTTTGGAGCTGAGGTTGTCCTGACGCCGGGCGACAAGGGCATGAACGGTGCCATCGCCAAGGCTGAGGAGTTGCACCGCAGCATCCCCAATTCCTTCATTCCTCAGCAATTCAAAAACGCGGCCAACCCGGACATCCACCGCCGCACCACCGCCGAGGAAATCTGGAACGACACCGATGGCAAGGTCGATATCCTCATCTCCGGCGTCGGCACCGGCGGCACGATCACCGGCGTCGGCGAGGTCATCAAGAAACGCAAGCCGAGCTTTAAGACGATCGCGGTCGAACCGGTCAACAGCCCCGTCATCACGCAGAAGATGCACGGCCAGGAAATGAAGCCGGGCAAACACCGCATTCAGGGTCTGGGCGCGGGATTCATTCCGGACATCCTGAACCTGGAGGTCGTAGATGACGTGGTGCAGGTCAAGGATGAAGACGCCTTCGAGATGTCTCGCCGCCTGGCCAAAGAAGAAGGCATCTTGGGTGGTATCAGCAGCGGCGCGGCCGTCTGGGCCGCTATTCACGTGGCCCAGCAGCCCGCGAACGCTGGGAAACTCATTGTCGCAGTGCTGCCCGACCTTGGCGAGCGCTACCTGAGTACGCCCCTATACCCTGAATAGCCTTTGCCAATTGATTGCTTTTCCCTGACGCTTCGCGCCCGCCAACTGGCGGGCGCGAAGCGTTCTGACTAAGTGGCTTCCGATGCTTTCTGTTGCTGATGCACGAGCCCTGGTCCTTGAACAGGCGAATCCTCTGCCGTCAACAGGTCTACCGCTAGGAGCCGCCGCGCTCGGTCTCGTGTTGGCCGAGGACATCGCCAGCGATCTCGATGTACCGCCGTATGACAAGGCCCTCATGGATGGGTATGCGGTGCGCTCGGCAGATCTCCCAGGCGGGCATGGGGAACTGGCCATCCTTGAGGAAGTCCATGCTGGCCGAGTGCCTCGCCTGCCGGTCGGCGCCGGGCAATGCACCCGCATTATGACCGGGGCCGCCTTGCCTGAAGGGGCCGATGCTGTCATCATGGTGGAAAGGACGCAAAGCCGCGCGGATGGCCGGGTGGAGATCAGCGATGAGTCGCTGAAGTCGGGCCAGAACATCTTGCGGCGCGGCAGCGAGATGAAGCGTGGCCAAGTCGTACTGTCGGCCGGTGCCACGCTCGGGCCGACGGAACTCGGCTTGTTGGCCACGGTTGGCCGGACCACGGTGCAGGCCCATCCGACTCCGTGCGTAGCCATCCTGGCGACTGGCGACGAGTTGGTCGAGCCGGATCAGTTTCCTGGCCCCGGACAGATCCGCAACAGCAATGGCCCCATGCTGACGGCCCTGGCCAGCCGGGCCGGGGCGCGGCCCCGCTACCTCGGCATCGCGCCGGATCAGACGACACGGCTGCGCGAGCTGGTGAGCGAAGGACTCAAGGAGTCGGTACTCATCCTTTCCGGGGGGGTATCGGCGGGCACACGCGATCTGGTGCCGGGCGTGCTGCAAGAACTAGGTGTGCGGCCGCATTTCCACCAGGTGGCGATGAAACCGGGCAAGCCCGTCTTTTTCGGCACC
>JAJPHU010000326.1 GCA_021325115.1 Planctomycetota bacterium
CGCCCTTCTCTGGAATGTCTCGAAGAACGAATGCTGCTGGATGCTTCTTCCGGCCTTATCGGTGGGTCGTCGGGCAACCTCGCACTCAATAGTAATTTTAACCTGGCCAGCAACGGCGTGATTTTGCCGACTGCTCAGAATGTTCCGAACACTACGGCTGTGATATTCAATGTGTTTCCGAATGCCGGGGCAGGCACAGCCCTGGCGGCGACCGCAACCTTCCTGGCTCAGGACCAGGCCAACTCCCAGTTTCGCACTTTCGCTATCAACAGTCAGGGACCGGACTTCCGCCTTGACCTGGACAGGCTTCTGGAGACGATGGCCGGCACCTTCGGTTTCGGCTCCGGCACCGAGCCGAATGCGCCGTGGATGCCCAACACCTATAACATTGGCTTGGCCAACCATCAATACAACTATTCGTCGCAGACCGACTTGGGCTTCGCATCGGTGCCGCCTTGGTATCACCCGTAAGAGGAAGCGCTCCGCCGCAGCGCGTAGCGGAGCGCAAGCGTACTCTGCGACACGCTGCGGCGTACTGTTTCCGGCTCGTTGTTTGTCTTGCCTGGCTCGCTATCATGTCAATGGCCGCACGTTGGGGCGGTATAAGGGCGTAGACCATTCCTACTGAGGGGATATGATGGCGGGACCAATGGCGAAATTGGCCCTGGAAGATGGCACGGTTTACACCGGCCGCAGCTTCGGGGCCCGTGGCGAAACTTTCGGCGAGGTCGTGTTCAACACCAGCATGACCGGCTATCAAGAGGTGCTTACCGATCCGTCCTACAAAGGACAGATCGTCGCCATGACGTATCCACATATCGGCAACTATGGCATCAACGCTGATGATCGCGAATCGCTGCGGCCGCAGGTCGAAGGCTTCGTTATCCGCGAATTATCACGGTTGCCCAGCAATTTCCGCTCGCAGGGCCAGCTCGATGCTTACTTGAAGGAACACAACGTCCTCGGCCTGGAGGGGATCGATACGCGTGCCCTGGTACGGCGGCTGCGTGTGCGTGGCTCGATGAACGGCGTGCTGTCCACCCGTGATCTCGACAATGCCTCGCTGGTCCACAAGGCGCGGCACAGTCCGCACATCGTCGGCCGCGATCTGGTGCGCGAGGTGGTGCCGCCGCGGCCGTTCGTCTGGAACGAAGGATTCACCCATCCGTTCGTCACCTACCTGCCGCCGCGGCCGGCCAACCATCACGTCGTTGCCCTTGATTTCGGCATGAAGCACAACATCCTCCGCTGTCTCGTGCAGGTCGGCTGCAAGGTGACGGTACTGCCGGGCACAGCCACGGCTGATGATGTGCTGGCTCACCGTCCGGACGGCATTTTCCTCTCCAACGGTCCTGGCGATCCTGCCCCTCTGAGCTACGCCATCGAGACGATTCATCGTCTGGCCGGTAAAAAGCCGATGTTTGGAATTTGCCTGGGGCATCAGTTGATTGGCCTGGCCCTGGGTGGACGGACGTTCAAGCTGAAGTTCGGCCATCGCGGCGCCAATCAGCCGGTGCTGAACCATTGCACCAACAAAGTCGAAATCACTACGCAGAACCACGGCTTCGCTGTGAGCATCGACGATCTGCCGCCGGCACTGGAGCCGACCCACATCAACCTTAACGATCGCACCCTGGAAGGGATGAGGCACAAGCGTTGGCCGCTCTTCAGCGTGCAGTATCACCCTGAAGCCTCCGCTGGCCCGCACGACAGCAGTTATCTGTTCGAGGAGTTTCGCAAGCTGATGGGGTAGGGGATCTCATGTGTCTGCTAGCTAGCCTCTGTATCTTCGGGCTCGCTGTTGTACCGCTGCATGCCGACTCTTCTCGATCCCAAGTAGAACTTGGGATCGAGAAGGGATGCTTCCGTTTCACACCGACCGGCGAGCAAACGAACATTCCCGAACGCTATCGTCTGAGCGAACGCTCTTTCGATTACCAGATGAGCCTCAAACGCGATTTGCCCAACACGGGCGTCCGCATCTTCCGTGTGCAGTTTCCCTCGCCGATCAAGACGGCCGTTCCAGAAAACAACACCGTCCACGCCGAGTATTATCTGCCCCGCGGTAAGGGACCGTTCCCCGGCGTCATCGTCCTGGACATCACTGCCGGTAATCAAAATCTATCGCGTTATCTGTCGATTTTTCTGGCCCAGAAGAAGATCGCTGCCTTGTTCGTACAAATGGCCTATTATGGTCCGCGTCGGCCGCCCGGCAGCAAACTGCGTTTGCTCATGCCCAATCTTGATCATTCGTTATCGGCCATCCGGCAAACGGTGCTCGATCTGCGTGTGGCGGCGGCGTGGCTGGAAGCGCGGCCGGAGATCGACGGCAAACGCTTGGGCATCATGGGCACGAGTTTGGGCAGCTTCCTGGCGGCACTGACGGCCGAGATGGAGCCGAGGCTCAATCGCGTCGCCGTCTTACTCGGCGGCGGCGGCGTCGTCGATGCCTATTACGATCACCCCAAGGCCACCCCCTATCGCCGCGTCTACGAAGCGTTGGGAGGCACCAAAGAGAAGCTGGCCCAACTTATTGCCCCTGCCGATCCACTCACCTGCGCGGCCAATTTGAAGCAACACAAACTGCTGATTCTGGCCGGCAAGCGCGACGATATCGTGCCGCCGAAGATGGCTGAGGCGCTGTGGAAAGCTTCCGGGCAGCAAAAAATTGTCTGGTATGATTGCACACATTACGGAGCGATTGTGTATCTACCCGCAGCACTGGATCACATCGTCAAGCATTTTCAGGCCCCAAACTAATTCGAGGTCCCTCCCCGCCACGCCAGTAAGGACAGCGTTTCAATCAACGGGCAATCGCTACATCGAACAATTGAGGCTTATCCCCAATCAACGCTTGGCGCACGCGCTCGCTCAGTTCCTCTGGCTCGGTGATGCGCCAGGCTTCCACGTCCAGCGAGCGGGACAATGCCACAAAATCGATCTCTGGCTGTACCAGATCCATCGCCAGATATTGCCGGGCAGCCATGTTCGGCAGCGGCATTACCTCACCGCAATGTTTGAGGATCTGGTACTGGGCATTGTTGCAGATGACGAAAGCAACAGGGATGCGATGATGCGCCGCCGTCCACAATCCCTGAATGCCGTACAGCGCCGCACCATCGCCCAGGAGGGCCAACACAGGACGCTCGGGCCAGGCCAGCTTGACTCCCAGCGCGCAGCCCAATCCCCAACCCAGCGCCCAGCCGCGATGACCGAAATAACCCGCCGGATCTTTCAACGCACCGAGACGTTCCAGTGTTCCATTCGTCGTGGTCACGGCTTCCTCGATCACGGCTGCATTCGCCGATAGCACCTTCGCCAGCGCCCCCATTAGTGTCAACGGTGTCATCGGTCGCTGGTCTCGTTCAGCATCTATTTTTCTCTTCAAACTCTCCTGTTTCTCTCGCCGCGTCGCCGCATAGCGCCCCAGTCGTGCTTGTGCGGCCGCCGTTTGCGCGCCGGCCTGGACGCTTGCCAGCAGCTGATCCAGCTCGGCCAGTCCGGCTTTCAAATCGCCGAGCAGGCCGACTTCGATAGGGTAATTCTTGGCCAGCTGCCAGGGATCATTGTCCATCTGTACGATACGCATCCGTTCGGGGATGGGCCGGCTCGGCTCGTGATAGATGTAGCTGCGCAGCAAGTTCATTCCGGCAACTAACAGGACATCGAAATCAGCGAGGACATGGCGCACCTCCGGCGACCATAGTGGCAAACTTTCATGGTACAACGGATGCTCGGTGGGGAAAGGCACTCGGCCATGAGCCGTCGCCTGCTCGGAAAAAACCGGAGCGCCCAGTCGTTCGGCCACGGCGGTCAGTTCTGGGACCGCGGCGCACTCTGTCACACGGCTGCCAGCGAGGATGGCGGGGTTCTTCGCCTGGGTCAAAACAGCGGCGGCGCGATGAAGCGCGTCTAGCGGTGGACGGACGCAGCGGTTCGGCAACGACGGCGGCGACAGATCGAGTCCCGACACCTTTTCCATCTGCACGTCCACCGGCAGCGCCAGGAACACAGGTCCCGTCGGCGGTGTCAGCGCCGTCTGAATGGCTCGCCGTACTGCCGCCGGCACATCTTCAACGCGCTGCACCTCCGCCGCCCATTTGGTCCACGGCCGGACCACGCTCACCATGTCGCCGGCCAATACCGGCTCCTCGAAGCGCAGCCGGCGGTCCTGCTGCCCCGCTGTCAGCAGTACGGGACTGCCGGAGCAATGGGCGTTGTAGAGCATCCCCATTGCATTGCCGAGTCCGCAGCAAATATGCACGTTAGCCACGCCGATGCTGCCCGATGCCTGCGCGTAACCATCCGCCATCGCCATTACCGGGATCTCGTGCAAGCCGAAGATGTAGTGGAAACGCCGATCGTTGACGAGAGCATCGTTGAGCGGCAGCTCTGTGGTGCCGGGATTTCCGAAGATGTGTTTCACCCCCGCGGCGGCGAGAACCTCCAGGAAGGCTTCGATTCCGGTCATGACAGCTGCTCCTCGTCAGAATACAATAGGTTGCGTCAACACAAGTGCTCACGCTGGTCCGTATCCTCGTGGTCGGGGTCCGTCCACGTCCCAAGCGAGGTTAGTCCGCCGAACGAGTGATGGCAAGGATATTTCCGGAAATGTTTTGACTTTTTCCGTGATTTCCGTGTGTTCCGTGGTTAAATAAGATGGCAATGGTTGCTCGATCGGTCCCGCCCTTGGAGACATACTCATGCTACGAACCGCTCGTTCCTTCGCTCTACTGATAGCCGTTGTCGCCTTGGCCGCAGAGCCAGTCGCTTCCGGATTGCGGCCCGGCCAGCGGCCGGGGCCCTATTCCTCGCTTGTCTCCGTTGGTATGGAACGCGGGCAATCGCACTGCTTTATCTGCGCGACCGCTGATCGGCCTGCTGTCATCGTCTTTGCACGGACACTCAGCGATCCGCTCGGCAAGCTGGCGCGCGGACTGGACAAGGCGCTGGCCGATCACAAAGACGTCGAGCTGCGCGCCTGGATAACGTTCCTCAGCGACGACCAAACCGCGCTTGATCCGAGAGTGGTAGAGTGGAGTAAGAAACATTCGCTGCGGCGTGTGCCGTTATCGGTCTTCGAGGATGAAGTGGGGCCGCCCAGCTATCTGCTCAGTCGTGACGCCGATGTGACGGTGCTGCTCTCGGTTAAGCAGAAGGTAGTCCGCAATTTCGCTTTCCGCGCCGGCGAACTCACCGAGGAACGCATCGCTGAGGTGCTCAAAGCTATACCACAACTCGCAGAAAGAACCAACCACCGAGGCACAAAGAACACGGATAAAAATACAAAAAAAGATCAAAATATATAAAATCTTTTGTGTCTCTTTTTCCTCTGTATGTTTTCTCCTTTATGTTCGCTGTGACTCTGTAGTTAGTCTTCTTTAGCGAATGCGGGCCTGGAAGCGAACGACGCCGCTGGCGCCGGGCAAGAGTCGGCCCATGACCTCCCAGCGCAGAATGAGCGAACCGGCCTCGTTCGGCTGCGTGGTGAACACGGCCGGCCGGTCGGATTGGGCGCTACCGGAGACGTACTCCAGGCGCGTCGTCAGGCTGTCGGTGATGGCCACGTCGGTGATCGGTTGGCCGCCGTGATTGCTGTACTTGAGGATAAACGTCACCACATCGCCGACCTGGGCCGAGGAGCGATCGGCACACTTGATGAGCAGCAACGGCCTGTCCGGCGGACAGGGCACTTCGTTACAGCAAACCGTCAGATCGCGCGTTTCAGCCTCAGCCTGCACGATCCGCGCTCCCGCTTCGATGCGGCCAACCACGCTTGTGCCAGTGACAGACGCTGCCCCCTGCACGCTTTCCCGACTGCTGAGCTGCCGTGCCAGCTCCATCTGCTTGACCAGACGGGCACGCTCGATTTCGCTGAGACTCAGGGCTGCTTTCGTTCCCAGAAGGGCAATTGCTCCCAATTGCATTTCGGCGGCTTGCAGCACTTCAAAGCGCGTTACGCCGATAGTTCCGGCAGCGCCTGAGTGAATGCTCGGCCTCTCCCGGCCTCGCGCTCCTTGCAACTGTTCATAGGTGCGTGTCTGTAAGGGAGGCGTTAACACGTCGAGTCGTCCCTGATACTGCGCCTTGCGCATATCGCTGACAGCCTGCACCCCTTCATAACGGTTCAGCGGCGTCTCACAGCGGAGCACGGCGAAGCGCGGTACGCAGAGACACACGCTGTTGGAGTGCGTGATGTGCCGCCTTCCCGTGCTATCGGTGTACTCGGCGATGGTATCTTCCGGTTCCACTCCGGCTAGCTGGCCGTTGGCATCGAAGCCGGCCCGGTTGCCGTGGTCGCCACCGTCGTGCAGACATTCCTCCTCTGGCGGCTTCGGCCCCAGATGCGGATCGTAAAATGGCACACGAGCCGGCAGCGTAAGCGATGGCAAATAGGGCGGTACAGCCGCTGGCATCAGCACTTTTTCGCCGGGGAACAGAATCGTGCCAGGTACTGCCTGGCGGCACAATTCCTCATCCGAAACGAGCATCCGCCCCCCTATACGGACCAAAATCATGAGCCGGCCGCGGTCCTGCGCTTCGGTCAACAGATTGCTGCCGGGAGGAAGATCCAACTCCATCGGCAGTGTCGGCGACATGGTGGCCGGTACGGCGCGATCAGGATTTTCGAGATAAATCGCTTTGCAAATGAGATTGCCGGCCATCACGCTTTCGATGTCGGCCTCGGTCAGCACCACAGGGGCAGGATAGTTGGCTGCGTTTAGCTTCGGCGACAGCTTCAGGCTACCGCGCACCTCCACGGTTGGGAAAATACTGATGCCAGGATGACCGGGCAGATTGCTAAGGCGCAGGCGATAGGCATAGCCTGGCCTCATGCCGACGGCCACCGGCGTAGCGAAGGACCGTGCGTGCTGGCCCTGATAAAATGTAGCGCGTAAGCCCGGACCGCCCCGAAATTGGACAAAAAGGAGCGGTGAAGTGCTACGAGCCGGCAACGGCGGCACCATTCGGGCTTCGGCCGTACCCGTCAAGAAGGCGAGCATGGGAAGAGCTAGTCGGAAGAGAGGGATTTTCATGGGTAGGCACCAGGCACCAAGCCCCTTCCCGTTCCCGATTTATTTTCGGGAACGAGAAGGGGAAAGAGAACGGACGACACATTTTTACCGCGTAACGGCGGACGTCTTGGTGTTGTCCGGCTGGGCGGCCAACTCAGCCAGGGTCGGCAGGCGCGGCGGCGTCAGCTGACTCGTCGGCATTCCCGGTTGGCTGGAGGGTGGCGTGCCGGTCGAGTTCGTGTTAGGTGTGCCTGGCGGCGGCAACATCTGGCCGGGGAACGGGGTGCCAGTCGGGTAAGTGCCCGGTGTGCCGGGCGTGCCCGGCGGCGGCATCTGACCCGGAGGCGTCATGGCGGGAACCTGCGGCGCTCCCATCGTGCCCGGCTGGGGCGGCTGGCCGTTGGCTATCCCATAGGGGACCATGGGCGGACGCGGCGGCAGGTTCGGCGCCATCTGGTTCGGTATAGACGGCTGGCCCGCCATTGGTGCGCCGGGGGCAGCCGACGCCCACGGCGGAACCGGCGCTCCCGGCGGCGGCGGCAGGGCTGGCGGCGATACTCCCGGAGGCAAAGTCGGCGCTTGCGGGGCGAACGGATTGGGCGCATCCATCGCTGGCGTGTTTGGTGCTTCCAGATCGATGTTGCCCAGACGCACCACCAACAGGATGCTGCCGCGTCGCTTGGCTTCAATGATTGGATCGACGCCCGGCTCCAACCGCGACGACACCACTTCATCGGGTCCTGTGGCTGCTAAATCCTGAAATTGCGGATCGGGTAAGTAGATTACCTTGACCACGAAGTTACCCGCCGCCACTTGCTCGAAATCTTCTTCGGTGAACGAGACCGGCACAGCGCTGTGGGCCAGGAACGTGCAGGTCTTCGGCTTGGCCGGCACCACTTCCAGCGTCGGATACAATTCCAGACCCGGTCGATTGGGAATGTCGCTGAGCTTGAGGCGATAGATCGACGCTTGCAGGAAGTTGTAGCGCGCCGGCGCCTGAAGATATTGCGGGCCGAAGCTGCCCTTGCCGTCGGCGCTGGGGCCATACCAGGAGATCTTCATGCCAGCTGGCCCAACGAAACGAACCTCGGTGCGCTGAACGGGGAATGGAGCGGCCACAGCGCCCGTAAGGGCACCAACGGCGGCGACAGCCCCCGGCGGACGCAGACCGGGCGGCAGTGCACCGGGCGGCACGCCAGCGATGCCCGGCGGGGAAATCAGATTGCCGGGCGGAAGGCCGGCCCCCGGCGCTGGGCAGACACCGCCGGGACAGGTACCGGCGGTCGGGATTAGGGGATACGCACTGTCCTTTAAATAACCGCTCTGTTGGATCAGGTCCAACGGCTGGCTGGCCGCGATCATGGCGCGAGCGGCCTCGGCTCCGCTGGGCGGCTTGGCATTGTAGGGCGCTGCCATTTCGATCGGTTCGCCTCGCGGGCCTTGCACCGTCGGCACCGAAACGGGATATTGTGGCCCCCAATGGATGCCGTCCGGAGGGGTCGTGTTTTTGTTCCAGTATTGGCTCATAAACTGTCCGCCCAGTGCCGAGGCCGTTCCCAGCCCCAGCAGGGTCGCAAGCCCTATCATCGCCCGGATTCGCTGCATAGCTTCTCCCTCACTCCACAGGTGATTGGGCCATCCGAACCGAAGGCGTAAACAAAGACGGTCCTCAGAGCGCCAAAGCTGCCAGCTTTGGCCCTTCGCTTACGCTTCCGGTTTGGATAGCCCAATCTGCCCGTTTTTCTGGGTCTAACTGCACACGCCGATCGCACGGAGAGCGCAGGTTCGTCTTTTCTCTTTCCGCTCCTGTGTCTATAAGTCGGCCCGCCGAGCGAAGGATCTTTCATCAAACTCGGAAGGTTTTACCTATGTGGATTTACCGCTCCTTACTGGCCTTTGTCGGCGGCAGCTGCCTGGTGGTCCTATCTGCGACCCTGACGCGGACGGCAGCTTCTGTCGCTCCCCTCACTGCCGCCGTCGCGCCGGTTCCCGAACCTTGTGCTGTTCCTCCCGCTCCCGCTCCACGCCCCGATGTGGCTGCCGAACGCTGTTTGGACCAGTCCATCGAGATGTTTCGGGCAGAGCGTGTCCGTTGGCTGGAAATGGCGATCTGGCAAAAGGGACAACTGCCGGGCTTTGTCTACGAAGCGGACGGCTCCTATCACCTGGCGCCCGGCCAACGCTTCCGCCTGGAAATGCACACGCATCCCAGCGAGGGCGAAAGCACTATGCTGTCGGTCAGCGATGGCCGCGAGCTGTGGCGGGCCGAACGTTCGGGTCAGGGAGCATGGGAGAACGTCACACGCGTCAATCTATCCGAGGTGTTCGCACTCCTGAACGGCCCCGCCGGACGGCAGCTCCGCGAGGAGTTTCTGCAAAGGCCACACTTTCAAGGCATGACGCCGCTCTTGCGCAATCTGCGCAGCCGCCTGGTATGGGCGCGGGGCGAGTTGCTGCGCCAGAGCAGCGGCGAACGCATTCATCTGGTCGGCGTCTGGTCGAAAGAAGAAGCGCTCAAGCACGTCGCCCCCAATCAATCCTGGTTGATTGCGCTGCCACGTCAGTGCCACCTTTATCTCGATGCCCATAGCTATTGGCCCGAGCGCGTCGAGTGGTGGGGACCGACCACGACCGGCGGTCCCGATCGCTTGCTGGTACAGATGGAGTTCCGCAATCCCGTGTTCAACCGCCCGCTGCCGCCCCAGACATGCAATCGCCTGTTTTCCTTCCACCCCGGCACCGTCGAGATTGCCGATGAAACCGCCACGATCACGGCCGAGCTATCCAAACGCGCCACCGAGTTAACACGGCCCAGCACGTCACGTTGACCGAAAAATTTTCCGTTTTTCGGTTATATTTACGGTCGATACCGTAATGAGACGCTCACCCAAGCAGCAATGGTGCGGCTGAGAATCTTAGGGTGTCTCTCTGGATTTTGGCGAGCGGGGTTGCGCCAGCCGCCGAGTAGGTTTTTCCACTCCCCCCCTGGTAGGGGAGGGAAAAGCCCCCTGGCATGTAAGCCCTCCTACACGCCTCAATCAAGAGGGACACCCACACAGAATTGCTCTTGCACACCGTTTCTCTTCTGGCTATTGTCGTGCCGCTTCCGACTGCCCATTGAACCGCTTGGGAGGGGGCCATGCGCCATTCTCTGGGGAAAGTGTGCGCCGGCGTATTGTTGCTCGCCGCGGCAGGATGTACTCTTGACTCCTTCCTGAATCGGCAGGTCGTGGTCTGGGGGCCCAAGGTGGTCGTTCCCGGCACAGTCGACGAAGTCTCGGCAAAACTTCGGGACGGCTTGAGCGAGGCCGTTTGGCCGTTGAGGACCAATCGCAAGGGTCCCGACTACCGCATCGCAGGCATATGGAAGTCCAGCACCGCTTTTTGCCTGCACCTGAAGCAAATGAATGATACGGACGGCGTCAAGACAAGGGTGCGCATTCATTGGGACCGCGGCGGAAATCAAGAGTTGTGGCAGTTGATCTTGAAAATCCTCAACACGTCGGGCGACGACAATCCCCTCTGATCTTTCCGCGACTTTTTTGCTCGTGCGATCCGCGCCGCAAGTCCTGCAACGATAGCTTTCCCTCCTCTGCTTTCGCCGAAGATTGTTTTGGAATTCCCCACGAAAAGTGGACGGGGGTTAACGGTTTTTCCGCTCGTACGCCACCGGGAACACATACCCCAGCGAGGAGGGTCGCCGCTGGTTATTGTAGAAGACCTCGATGGACTCGACGATCGCCGCCCGGGGACCGCCGCCCGGGTCGTGAAATCGGCGTCGTGGACCAACTCCTTCTTCAGAGAGGCAAAAAATCTCTCTATGGGGGCATTATCCCAACAATCGGCCCGGCGGCTTATGCGGTCAAGAGTTACGTCATTGCTACCTCCTTGCCTGAACATCTATCACAGCCGGGAACTTTGCGCAGGTCCTTCTCGACGCAGATTTTCGAAGAAAGCGGCCTGAAAGGAAAGAAAGCACTGGTCTGCTGGCGTGGGGCTCGCTAAAATGCCGATATGCGAGACAGCCGCGAGGCGTCTTAAACGGAGGAGGTATGCGTGGCTTCGTCTTAAGGAATATGTGGCAATTGTGCCTGTGTCGCCATTGTGTCACAAAGCCGAACACGAAAAGCCCTTGAAAATAGTGGCTTTTTACACGCGGAGCAATTCCTTAAGTTTAAGATGGCAACAGACTTACGGCTGAAAAACGCGGTTTTTTGCGGTAGTGGCCCCTTTAGCTCAATTGGCAGAGCAACTGACTCTTAATCAGTGGGTTGTAGGTTCGAGTCCTACAAGGGGCATTCGTAAGTTTTGAGAGGAATAGACTTTAGGCGCAAAGACTTATCACAAAGGACGTTCGACATTTCGGTTGGAACCGCCTGTCCCTTGTGGACGACCTCCGTCCACTCCTGACTATGCCGGAATCTGTGCCACCTGTCTGTAGTGGGCTCCCATCACTTGCAGGTAATGCTTGGCGGCCGCGGCAGCAGTATTACTGATTCAGGCGCAGGTAATATGAATCGGGTAACGCTCGGTAAGCTCGGTCTGCCGGCTCGCCCGAAGGTTGTGGAACACTTTTGGCCACGGCGTCAGGCCGCCACGGCGGATGATGCGTGCGAACACCGTCCGAAGGTTTTGAGTGGCACCGCGGTAGCGATTGATGACATACAAGGCTCCCTCCGGTGCCAGCTAGAAGGCTTCTTCCAGGTAGGGGCGCAGTTCCGGGTTCCTGTTGCAAGACCTTCCGAGCCCAGGTGGAGGGAGTCGAGACGCGTGCCGAGTACACTAACCGCGTCTGCGAAGCCGTTATCGACCGTTTGCTTGAAGACCGCCCAACGACCAAGACCATATGCACCGTTTCCTGGACAACCTCAAGAATTGGGGATTTGCACCCAAGGTCGTGGTGACCGATGATTCGAACTTGTATCCCACCGTGCTGAACGACATCTGGCCCGAGGCACGACACCAACTGTGCGTCTTTCATGTGCTCAAGGATATCAACGAGCATGTTCTCGACGCCTTGCGCCGCCTCCGGCAACACCTGAATCGGCAAACCAAACGCCGCCGTGGTCGGCCGAGTAAGGTTCAGTCAGACGCGTGCCCACGCCCACCACGGCAAAACCACGAAAGAACAGGCCTACTTCATCTGGAAACATCGGCACCTGATCGTCACCCGTCCCGAGAACCTCAACGGTCGCGAAAGGCGCTGGCTCAGCCTGATGTTTCAGTATCTGCCGACGCTGCGGACCTTGCGGCAGGTTTATCGTCTGTTCGATCCTGACCAAAGCCCGCATCAGGCCCGCTGTCGGCGTGCGGTCCTGGTCAAGGCGCCGGAATTCCTGGCCGATGCCGATCTGGCCCAAGCCCTGGCTATGCTGACGCCCGACAAGTGCGACAAAATGATCGCCTATTTGCACAGCCCAGCCAGCCAGCGTGTGCGTACCAACAATCACATCGAACACGTCAACCGCCGGTTGCGCTATTATTTCGAAAGGTCCGCTACAAATGGCGCCGGCGCCGGACGATCGTCCGTTTTATCGTGCTGGCCATCGATCACTGGTATCGTCAGCATGGTCAACATCGAGCCAAA
>JAJPHU010000081.1 GCA_021325115.1 Planctomycetota bacterium
ACTGGAGAGCGGTAGGCGTTCTTAGGAGACCGTGCATGGATGTAGTTCACATCGTCGGCGCCGGTGGTATCGGTTGCGCTGTTGGTTATTCCCTTTGCAACTCTGGATTGTCAGTTTTATTCGTGGACACCGATGCGGCCAAGATCGATTGGGGACGGCGACAGGGTGTTGCCGTCGATGATCTGCCGCCGCACCCAGCTGACTTCATTGCCTTCGACGACTGGCAGCCACCTGCCGACGCCGTGATTTTCCTCTGTACCAAGTGTTACGACAACGCCGCTGTCCTCGAACGCATCCCGGCCTCGGCGACGCTCATCCCCATTCAAAACGGTTTCGATCCGCTATTGCATGCGTGCGGTCATGCCCTGGAAGGTATCGCCTCGTTCGTCTCCGAATGTTTGCCGCATCGAACACACACACGCATCACGCGGGCCGGCAGGCTGCATTTTGGTTATCGGTTGTCCGCAATGAAATCATCACTCCGTCGCGATGTGGAGCGGAGCGCGAACATGCTCTGTTCCGCGTCACGGCTAATCGGACGCATTCGTGTAGAGATGGTCGAAGATGTTCGACCGTACAAGTATACAAAGCTGATGTATAACGCGGCCATAAGCCCGCTGGCTTCTGCTGCCGGCATCGACAATGGCCAGCTCCTGCATCTGCCGCACCTTCGCGCTCTGTTTTTCGATCTGTTGCGTGAGAACTACGCTATTCTCAAACGCGCCGGCATTGCCCTGGGCAAAGTCGGTCCTTTTCACCCCTCCACTGTGGCTGCCATCCTGCGTCGACCGTGGCTGGCTCATTCACTCGCCTGGGCATTCTATCCGAGCTTGCGCGGCACGTATTGCTCGATGTCTGGCGATTTGCCGAGGGGCCGCACTGAAATCGACTACTACAATGGCCATCTCCTCGAACTGGCCGGCGATGCTCCCTGTCCGCTCAACCGCCGCGTCTACGATCTCATCAAGCGCATGGAGCACGGGCGCCTTGCCCCCCATCTGGAGAGGCTGGAGGAACTGAATAGAGAACTCGCGCCGACTCCGCACAATTGTTACGCTACTTCCTAAGTCCCTGGTGGGCCACGGGCGATGCCCTTTATAGGTAAATCGGGAGAACCTCGGCGTCATGCCGAGTTTGGGGTGCAATCCCGTGACTGTCCGATCCATGGTCCTTCGCCCCGCACCCGTATTCCCACCAGGGACGTCTCTTACAATGCCAATCGTATCAACTCTTTCCTCTTTCTAGCGCGAGCCAACTGGGGGCGTCTGCGGGGCCACAAGAGGCGGCGTCGGGGCGGCCAGCGGCGGAACAGGACTTTCGAGCGGCGGCGTGTAGCAGCAGCAAGCGCCGCAAGGAGAGCAGCACGGGATCATGCAACCGCCGCAGCAGCAGTGCTTGTGATGACACCCCGATGTCATTGCAAGCAAGGCCAACGTCAACGGCAGCAACAAATAAGCAAAGCGCATGGGGAGGGACTCCTTTCTTGCCAGGAAGGATGCGGAATGCAGCACCGGCGAACCGGCTCGTCAGCTGCCGGTTCGCCGGTTCCATATGGGGGTGGGGCGGGATTGTGCGGAGCGCTGGTGAGCAATGCCCGCAATTCCCCTAAGAGTATGCCGTCGCGGCGGCCAGAAGCAACAAGATTGTTGCAGCGATAGGACGATTTGGCGCGTTCAGCTGAGAAAAGCTACCTGGAGCGCCGTATACGCCATGTGAAAGGAGGGCAAGATGTGGCGCGAACGTAACAAACGAGCCGGCAGCGCCGGCAAAGGTGTATCGTCTGCCGAGCTGGGAGCGTAAGCAAAGGCCGTCTTCACTTACGCTTCCGGCTCGGAGAAAGCCGTGAGGGCGACTTTTCAAGGTGCCCCACAGGGGGGACATCCAGCCGTCACCGGCGCAGGGGCCGCAGGGACAGCCACGGCGGGACCGGCAGGGACGGCAGGCCCACAAGGACAAGGCGGGCCATATGCACAGCGCCGAGGGCAGCATCGACATCCCATACAAGCAAGAACGGCACAGAGAAATGCCGCCACCATCAGTTGTCGCATGAACATGATCTCATTCCTCCACCGTCGGTAGTCAGTAGTCCGTAGCTCGTACACCGCCTACCGACTACTGTCTCTTACACGGTAGGTTGGTGCACGATGGCAATCAACGGCTGTTGAGGCGCTGCGTCGATTTTTTGCCGTTTTTGGGGCGGATTATATTACAGAGAGCAACCGGGACGCTTTCCGCAACTATTCCAATCGCAGCGAGTCGGTCAATTGGGTTGAATGTATGGTCGTAAACGGCTTCCATTGGACAATTCCTCACTTGCGAACTAACTTTGTGTGATACCCCCTTTGGCAAAGACAACCGAACCCGTCCGCAGTTCGGGGCATGCTGCTCGCATGTCCTGCGCAGGGCACGCTGGCAGCGTACCCCAAACTGCAGGCCGACGAGTGAAAAGATGTGGGGGCAAGGAGCATCCATGACTGTCTTGCGCGAGGCCAATGCTGAGCCGATTCCTGGTTATCGTTTGATCGAGCCGCTCGGCAGCGGCGGATTCGGCGAGGTCTGGAAGTGTGAAGCGCCCGGCGGGCTGTTCAAGGCCATCAAGTTCGTGTTCGGCAACCTCAATTCGATGGACGTAGATAGCGCCCGCGCCGAGCAAGAGTTGAAAGCCCTCAACCGCGTCAAGGAAGTGCGCCATCCGTTCGTGCTCTCGATGGATCGCATCGAAATCGTCGAGGGCGAACTGGTCATCGTCATGGAGTTGGCCGATAAGAGCTTGCACGATCTCTTCGAAGAGTGCATCTCGGCCGGCCTGGTCGGCATTCCACGTGATGCATTGTTACGCTACATCCGCGATGCCGCCGAAGCGCTGGACCACATGAACGAGAAGCACAATTTGCAACATCTCGACATCAAACCGCGCAACTTGTTCCTCATCAGCGATCGCGTCAAGGTGGCCGATTTCGGATTGGTCAAGCATCTGGAGCGTTCCGGAACGTCGGGCCTTCTCGGCGGTGTGACGCCCTTGTACGCGCCGCCAGAAACGTTCAGCGGCACCATCAGCGGCCGCAGCGATCAGTACAGTTTGGCCATCTTCTATCAAGAACTGCTGACCGGCCAACGCCCCTTCAAAGGCAAGAACGCACGGATATTGGCACAGCAGCACATGAACGAGGAGCCGGATCTACGCGCGCTTCCTGAAGGCGAACGCCCCGTCGTTGCCCGTGCCTTGTCTAAAGATCCGGCCAAGCGCTTCCCCAACTGTCTGGCTTTCGTTCGCGCTCTGTACACGGCGCGCTTGCCGGTGGGGCCAGCGTCTCGCCAGTTCGGGCCCAAAGACGTGCCAATTGGAGAGGGAATGCGCCCTAAATCTCTCGTCGATACGATGGAGAACATGCTGCTGGAACAATTGCCGGATGAGAAAGGTTTGCCGGCTGTCGGTGCTCTGGGCGAGCCCGGCGGGATCGGCGTCTCGCCGGTCAGCGGCGAAGAAGTTTCACGCCTGGGCACAACCATCGCTCAGCCACAGACAGGGTCGCTGCGGCCCACGATCGTCATCGGCATTGGCTCATTTGGCCGGCGTGCCCTGCAAGAGTTGCGCTGCCGTTTTCTCGATCGTTTCGGCGATCTGGATAAGGTACCGCTAGTCCGTTTCCTCTATCTCGACACGGACGGCGACGCCGTGAAGATGGCGACGCGCGGCACGCCGGAAATCGCTTTGCGTCCCAGCGAAGTCCAGCACCTGCCCTTGCAGCCCATCTCGCACTATCGCCGCCGCCAGCTGGATCAGCTGAGCGACTGGCTGCCGCGCGAAAAGCTCTTCATCATGCCGCGCTCCCTCAAAACACAAGGCTCGCGGGCTTTGGGCCGGTTAGCCTTCGCTGATAATTATCTACGGCTCATCGCCCGACTGCGCCGCGAGATTCAAACCGCCTGTCATCCGGATAGCATTTACCAGACCGTCAGCCAGACCGGCCTGGCTCTGCGAGACAATGTGCCGCGCATCTACGTCATCGCTTGCGCTTCAGGCGGCGGCAGCGGCTTTCTCGTCGATCTCGGCTATGCGCTGCGTCGGCTGCTCCATCAGCTGCACCAGCCGGAGGCGCAGCTGACCAGTTTCTTGCTCTGCGGCGCGCCTGACGATCCGGCCACGCCGCGGGACGAACTGGCCAACCTTTACGCCACCTTGACCGAGGTGAATCACTTCAGCGATCCCTCCGTACCTTTCACTGCTCAGTACGGCTGCGATGGCCCGCGGCTAGTAGATGAAGGAGCTGCTTATGATTGCAACTATTTGGTGACGCTGCGCCACCGCACGCCGGAAGCACGGCGTGACGCCCTGGCACACCTGGGCAGCTATCTGTTCCACGAATTGACGACGCCCTTGGGCTTACGACTGGAGCGAACGCGGCTGGCGCGTGCTGTACTGCCCTTCCGCAGTTTTGGCACCTACGGTGTATGGTTTCCCCGCGGCCTGCTCTTGCACGTGGCCGCGCGCGGTGCCTGTCGGCACCTGCTCGAACAATGGCAAGCCGCCGCCTGCGATGAGTACGCAGTCATCCCCGACAAGCACGCTCCCCTTCCGCTGGATCATGCGGATGGCTCAAACATTCTCGACGACAAGCCTCATATCACCGCGCACGACCTGTTAGAAGCAGCTCAGGCCCGTGTGCTGGCTGATCCAGAGCTGCAAGCAGATGCTTTGGCCAATCGTATTCTGGACCTGGCCAGTCAACAATTGGAGGGCAGTCCACGTGAATTGCTGACGCGCTTGCTGGCCACGATCGAGGAGCAATCGCAGCAAATGGTGGCCCAGGACGATCCGGGCGCTTGGGCCCGGCAAGCGCTGACGCGTGTGCAAGATTGGCTGGGCAGCGGCCTGCAACCTCCCGGCACCACCACGCTGGGACCTCGGCGCAAAAGCCGACTGACCCGCGCCTTGGAGCACGCCGCAGGTAAGCTGGCCGAACAATGGGACCAACACTTCGGCACTGCCGCCGCCAGTCTGATGGAGCATCCCGGCGCACGCATTGCCCTGGCCGAAGCTGCTCTCCAGCGTTTTCTCCGCTACTGCCGGGAAGCGACGGAAGCACATCAGCAGCGCTTACAGGAACAAGCTGCCAAAACGCAGTTAAATCAGAAGCATCTGCAAAATGTCCTGGATAACTGCATCGAAGGCGGCGGCGGATTCAGCTGGTTCGGCGGCCGAACACGGCGGCTGTTACGTGTCTTCGTCGATCATCTCGCTGCCTTCGCCCGCCAGTGTTTGGCCGAAGACACGCTGGCGGCCGTCCAGCAGTTTTATGGCTTCCTGCAAGGCCGGCTTGCCGACCGCTTACGCGATTTGACTTTTTGCCGCCAGCGGCTACGCCACATGCAAGAAGCGCTGGCCGGCTATGAGCCGGAAGCATTCGCGACCGATAACGAGCCGGAAGCGTTCACGGCAGGGGGGCCGTCGCGAACGCTTCCGGCTCCTAGCCATGCGCCATTCGCCGCTTGCATCGATAGTCCGACGCCGCTTCCCTCCACGCAATCGTTCTGGGAGTTGATCCGCGAATCGGCCACGGCCCGCGTCGTTCTTCCTGATGGCGCCGCCGACCTGGAGCAAGCGGCGCGTCGTTTTTTGGCAACGCTGACGGCTGAGCAGTGGACACAGCTCGATCAGGCCATCCAAGATCACGTGTTGGCTGCGCGCGACGGTTTGCAAAAAGCCTTACTGAGTACGACAGACTTGATACGCCATCTCCTGGCCCCGCTCCTTAGCCAAGCCGTCAGCTGCCTCAGCAGCCATTTGCCCATTACCGATGTCGCTCAGGTAGAATTTGCCGCCAAAGATGCCAGCCTCGATCTCACCCAGCGCATCCACAAGTATTACAGCCTGGCCGCGCCGCCTTTACGGCCCACACGGAGCCAGCGGCGCAGCGGGGTCCATCAGACCGTCATGGTCGGCGGCCCTGACCAGCGCGATGCCGGTCCCACCGCCGCACCGACGAATAAGGAACATGGCTTCCTGCTGGTCCCGGCCAGCGATGCCGGCAAACGATACGGGGAACAGGCTCAGGATGTGCTATCCGGCTTACATCTGGTGAATGTGCCGGGACAGGCCGACCTGATGTTCTGCCGCGAGCAAGCAGAATTGAGCCTCGAAGATCTCGAGGGCATCCTGCGGGCCTGCCGCACCGCTTACGAGGAAGCCGTCAACCTGCCCCAGTCGTCGCCGCATGCACGGTTCGACATTCAGGACTGGATGCCGCTTGATCCGTGAGGACCAGGTGTTACTCCTGGATCGCGTGTTTGGTTCCTACCGTAATTGCCGCAGCCCTGTTCACCGTGCTTTGGCTGTTTTGACCAACGGCACGGGGATGAATTCCTTGATGACCTGGCCCGTCTTGGCATCGCTCAGGCGGACCACGCCTTCGAAACCAGCCGAGGCGACAACTTGGCCGTCCGGTCGAAAGGACACAGAATAAATCGGCCCGATACCGGTCCGTTTCGAGACAATCTTGCCGTCGGCGGTCTGATAGACGCGCAGCTCGCCGCTGCCGTCGAGGCTGCTGCCGGCGGCAAATTGGCTGCCGTCGGGGCTGAAGGCCAAGGCGTAGACCAGGCCGGGCATCTTCTCGTACTCGCGGATCTTATTGGCGTCGTCGCCGATGACGCGCTTGGTGGTGCGGTGCATCTTGTACAGGCGCGGCACACCATCATCACCGCCGATGAGCAGTTCATCGTACCATTTCTCGCTCTGATCGGTGCCCTTGGCCGTGTTCTTGACCTTGGTATCGCGCTTCACCGGATTGCGAGCCACAGCCAACAGCCCGCCTTTGAGCGCACCTGGCGTGATGCTGGTGATGTTATCGATGAAGCGCTGTGTTGCCACTTCTGTCAGCTTCATCGAACGATCGCGACTGACGGAGACCAGATACGTCGAGTCTTTCGAGAACACCGTGCCGAGCACCCAATCGTCATGGGCGCCCTGGTAAAGCACTTGTTTGCCGCTTGTGCTATCGATAGCCCGGACCGTGTTGTCGGCACAACCAAAAGCTAACTTTTCGCCGTCGTGCGACCAACTAACGCCATAAACAGTATCATAGGTAACGGATACAGATAGTTTTAATTTACGCTTCGCTACGTCCCAAACCTGGATCTCGCCGAACCGTCCCGGCGAACCGCCGGCCACGGCCAGTCGTTTGCCGTCCGGCGAAAAGGCTAGCGACTCGATACGCTCTGATTCGCCGATCAATCGGCCAACCAATCCGGAGCCGTCGCCCTTGTGCAACAAGACCTCATGGTAGCCAGAGACGGCCAACAGCTGGCCATCCGGGGAATAGGCCACGCAGCTTAGATCCGGCGGCAGAGCGTAGACAGGCGGATGCTCGGCATCCACCACGCGCTCTTGAGTCTTGGGGGTATCGTTCTTGGCCCCGGCAGCGATCCATTTCTTGATAATCTCGACCTCGGCGGCGGACAGCGGATCTTTGCCTTTGGGCATGGCCGGCTTGTTGCCGTCTTTGGGCAGGATTTGCTCGATGACCAGACTCTGTTCGGGATGGCCGGGCACAATGCCCGGCTGTTCGTGGTCGCCTTTCTTGAGCAGATCGGCATAGCTGGTCATAATGTAGCCGCCCTGCGGTTTGGCCGGCTGATGGCAGCCCTGGCAATGCTGCTGAAAGATACGGCGAACGTCCTTGTAATAGCTGATTTCGCCCTCCTGGCCCCCCCCGTTCTGCAAAGGAGCAGCAGGAGAAGAGGCGACGCCAAGCGAAACGGACGAAGTCAGTAATCCAATCGCGACCAGGAGAGAGCGATACGAGATCATGTTGGTCCCTCAGAAGGTACTCACGCAGACAAATCGTGCCAACCCGCAGCGCACGCAAGGGAGACTCGTTCCCTTGCGTGCGCTGCGGGTTGGCAAGCAAAGGGTCAGCGGCAGGCCCTCGCTATAACGAGGGGGATTGCGGAGGGCGGATCGTTTTTGCGTTATGGGTTATCTTGGCAAATCGGCAGGCCCGATTCAAGGATTTTTGGCCCTGAAATAGGTTTGCGGGCGCACGACACAGCCCTGCGCGTGAATAGGGGGATGGAGTAGCTCGTCTAGCGGAGCAGGAAGAAGGGGCGGCGTTCTGAGCCGATTTTCGGATTCGGGCTACTGGCTTTTCGGGCTGTCTTTCCCGATAATCTTCCAAGACGGCGCTGCCCAGACCCCCGAAATGCTCCCCCCGCCGTCCCGACTATCCCACGATGTGGACTCCGCGAGGACTTGGAACGTGGCTGCCGCTGCTGAGCTTCAAGCCGAACAGAAAGATAAGCGTCCCAGCACCGCTCATTTCAAGGTCGTGCCCCAGGCGCGCGAACTGCGTGATCGCATCCGGGCCGAGGCGGCTCGCTTCGGTCAAACGCTTGATCGCAGCCGGCCGTTTACCAAGACGGAGCTGCAGAAAATGGGCGAGGATCTGCTGCGCCGCATGGAGCTGGGCGAGCAGTATCTCGGCTTTACGATGGTGTGCATCGCCAATGAGTTTTGGCGCGAGCAGGTACAGGCCATCGACTTCAAACGGCGTTTACTCTTGCTGCCGCATTGCCTCAAGCACGCCGAGGGTTGCCCCGCCGATTACGACGAGTTCGGCCTCGATTGCCGTAAGTGCGGCGCGTGCTCCATCGCCGATTTCAAGACTCAGGCCGAGAACCTTGGCTACAAAGTGCTGGTCTCGGAGGGCACGCCCATTGTTCTCAAGATCATCGTCAGCGGCCATGTGGATGCGATTGTCGGCGTCGCGTGCCTGAATGTGCTGGAGAAAGCGATCGATAAAATCCTCCTGGCCGGCATTCCCTGCGTGGCAGCGCCGTTGTTGTCGAGTAACTGCAAGAGTACATCGGTGGATGACGATTGGGTCGCGGAATTGATCGCTTTGCAGACGCCGCCACCGCCGACACGGACCAAGACATTTGTGCATCTGTTGCGCCTGGCGCATCAGATCTGCGAGGAACCAGAATTGAGCCGGCTCGCGCCGCGCATACGGGCGGCGAACGGGGTTGCATCAGTGCCCCGAGAGGAGTTCGCGGGGCGTTTACGCGACCCCGCTCGTCAAGAACCCTTAGCGCAGCATGAAGTCATCGCCTACGACTGGATGAGTCAGGGCGGTAAACGTTCGCGGCCATTCATCACGCTCGCTGCCTACGACGCCCTTAAGGGAGCGCCTGGCACTCTCTCCGCTGAAGGTTGTACACCGCCCGACGCCGTGCGGCGTACGGCGTTGGCCATCGAAGCATTCCACAAGGCCTCGCTGGTCCATGACGACATCGAGGACGACGATACTTTCCGCTATGGCCGTACTACGCTACATCGTCAATATGGCGTTGGCACGGCCATCAACGTTGGCGATTATCTCATCGGACTTGGCTATCGTCTGGTCAGCCGCGAACGCAAAGAGCTAGGCGGCGATTGCACTGCCGACATTCTCAACAAATTATCGGATGCTCACTTGAAATTATCCGAAGGCCAAGGAGCGGAGCTGCTTTGGCGCGATGCCCATGATAAGACGCTGACCGCGCTCGATGCCTTGAAGATTTACGCTCTCAAGACGGCCCCGGCGTTCGAGGCAGCGTTGTATGCCGGACTGCGGTTGGCGGGACCGGCGGACCACTATGAAAAGGCCGTCGCCGATTTCAGCAAAAACCTTGGCATCGCCTTTCAGATCCTCAATGACCTGAAGGACTGGGATGGCGACGACGATAACAAGCTGATCGCCGGTCAGGACGTATTGGCGGCGCGACCGACGCTGCTTTGGGCATTGGCTCTGGAAGGCTCAGCAGCGGCCGAGCGCGAGGAATTGTTGAGCCTGATCCAACGCCGCCCGGATAAGGAGGCTGCCGCAGCCACCCTCGAACGAGTGCGTCAACTGTTTACCAAGGCACAGGTCTTCGTGAAGGCCGAAAAGCTCGTCGAGAAGTATCGCGCGCGTGCCGAAGCCATTGCGGATGATATTCAGCCTACCGAGTTGCGCGAATTGCTCTATTACCTGGTTGATAGCGTACTGGACCGTCCCGCGCCGGCGGCAGAGCCGGCTGTCCCGCCACTCATACAATTATCGGTATGAATTTTCCTCCCGATCCGGCCGGCACTGATGTTCAGGGCTTGTTCGCCCTGTTCCCCCCGGCCGACTATATGACGCGCGGCGAGTTGGTGCCGCCCGGACGAGTGCCGCAGCCCTATCAGGGCTTGCTCGTTCACGAACATCATATGACCGTCACCATCGAAGCGCACCACGGCGATGCGGTTGACGTTCAGGTGTTAGAATATCGTGTGGCCGGCGATTCCTATTCCCGGAAAATCTTGCTGACGCTTCAGCGGAGCAAGCGCGTGGTGATGTTCGGTCTGATGCGCGTCAACTTTCGCTATTGCAGCGCAGATGTTCGGCAAAAAATCCTCGCTGGGCAAACGCCGCTGGGGCGAATTTTAATCGAGGCCAACGTACTGCGGCGTATCGAGCCGACGGCGTTTCTGCGCGTGACGCCCGGACCTGCGATGATCAAGTGGTTTGGACTCGACAGCCCGCGGCCGACCTATGGCCGCTTCGCCTTGATTCATTGCGATGAGCAGCCGGCGGTGGAATTGCTGGAGATCGTAGCGCCGGAGTAGAAAATCCTGTTTAGCCGCGAACGGAAGGCGAGCGCAAAAGGCTCCTGCACTCGCCTCTAACTCGTAGCCAAACTCCAGGAGTGCATATCGTGTCTGATTTCGACGTACCCCCCCAACGTCTGAGCCTCATCCATTGGTTGATCGTATCGTTGGCAGCAATCGGTTTTGCCTTTGATATTTACGAGTTGCTCATGCTGCCGCTGATTGTGCGACCGGCGCTACAAGAGCTGATCCACGCGGCCCCGGGTTCGCCGGCTTTCAATGGGTGGGTAGCCCTGTTGTTCTACGTCCCCGCTGTTGCCGGTGGCATTTTCGGCTTGCTGGGCGGTTATCTAACCGACCGCCTGGGCCGCCGCCGTGTGCTGACCTGGAGCATCCTGCTGTACGCCGGCTCCGCATTTGCGGCCGGTTACTCTACCTCTCCGCTGATGCTGCTTATTCTGCGCTGCACCACGTTCATCGGTGTGTGCGTGGAATTCGTGGCGGCTGTGGCCTGGCTGGCGGAGCTGTTTCCGCAACCGCAGCAGCGCGAGCGCGTGCTGGGTTACACGCAGGCGTTCTCCTCGCTGGGCGGTTTGCTCATTGCTATTGCTAACGGCCTGGCCATCGCCCAGGCGAGCCGCTTGCCGGCCATCGTCATGCCCAGCTTCCTCACCGGCCTGTTCGGCGTCATTGCGGCCGAGCATCAACACGAGCCGTGGCGTTACACGCTCATGTCCGGCTTGATTCCGGCCATTCCGCTGATTCTGGTTCGTCCCTTCTTGCCGGAGTCACCCATCTGGCAGCAGAAGCGTCTGGCCGGAACACTCCGCCGCCCCAGCATCCGGGAACTATTTTCGCCTACCCTGCGGCGAACGACACTCGTTACCACGATCATGTTTGCGTGCAGCTATGGAGCAGCTTTCGGAGCCATTCAGCAGATTCCTCGCATTGTGCCAGGCCTGGCGGACGTGCAGGCCCGTGCCCAAGGCAAGCCGGCACCGGAGCAGCGCAGGATCGAACAGACGGTAGGCAGCGAATATACCAAGATGCAAGAAATCGGCGGCCTGGTGGGCCGTTTCTTGCTGGCCCTGTTGGCAGCGCGCATCCTCAGCCGCCGGACGCTGCTGCGCGTCTTTCAGCTGCCCGGCCTCGTTGTCTTGCCGCTGGTCTTCTACTTTTTCTTAACAGTTGAAAACCGGACCTTTTTTGTCGTCGATGCCAGCGCCCTGTACCTGGGGCATTTCCCCGTTACCACGGTCTCGCTGGGGGTGTTTCTCGCTGGCCTGTTCACCGTGGCGCAGTTCAGTTTTTGGGGCAACTATTTGCCCCGCGTCTATCCCGTCTACTTGCGGGGAACAGGCGAGAGTTTCGCCGCCAACATCGGCGGGCGCATGATCGGCACTTCCTTCGCTGCTGTCACGGCGGTGCTGGCCAGCCAACCGTTCATCCCCGGTGATTCAGCGCCGGCCAAACTGGCTTTCACCTCAGCAGTCGTGGGTTTATTTGTTTACGTAGTCGGCTCCGTAGCCTGCTTCTTTTTACCGGAGCCGTTGGAGGAAAAGCTCCTCAATCAGTGAGGAGCCAACCATGCGCATCGCCTACATCACTGCGGGAGCCGGCGGCATGTTCTGCGGCTCCTGTCTGCACGACAATACCTTGGCGGCTGCCCTCCTCCGCCAGGGACACGATGCGCTCCTGATTCCCACCTACACCCCCATCCGTACGGATGAGCCGGATGTCAGCTACAAGCGCGTTTTCCTCGGCGGCATCAACGTTTATCTGCAAGAGAAACTCCGCCTGTTTCGCTATACCCCCTGGTTCATCGATCGCCTCTTCGACGCCCGGCCGTTGCTGCGCTGGGTAGCACGCTTCGCCGTCAAAACGGAAGCAGCGGACCTCGGCGACCTGACCGTCTCCATCCTCCAGGGTGAGCACGGCCATCAACGCAAGGAAGTGGACAAACTGGTCACCTGGCTGGCCGATGAAGTGAAGCCGCAACTGGTGCATTTGACAGCCGCGCTTTTGTCCGGCCTGGTCCCGGAGATGAAACGCCGGCTGCGTGTGCCGGTGTTGTGTTCGCTCCAGGGCGACGACATTTTTCTTGAATCACTGCCCCAATCGCACCGCAGCCGCTGTCTCGCTCTGGTCCGCCTCCACTGCCGCGAAATCGACGGCTTCGTCGCCACCAGTGCCTACTACGCCGACTTTATGGCCGACTATCTCGCCATTCGGCGTTCGCGCATTCATGTTGTTCATCCGGGTTTGAACCTGGCCGGTCACGGTGGACCGCGCCCCGAACCTCAACATCCCTTTACGATCGGCTATTTCGCCCGCATTTGCCCGGAAAAGGGGCTGCACATTCTGACCGAGGCGTTTCACTTACTCAAACAGATGCCTGGCACGGAGCTATGCCGGCTGCACGTTTCCGGCTGGCTGGGCAGCAACCACCATGCCTATTTCGCCGACATTCGTAAGAAAATCGTCCAGCAGCGCCTGGAGGAATATTTCCTGCACGTCGAAGCGCCCGACCACGCGAGCAAAGTGCGTTTCTTGCAGAGCATCGATGTGTTATCGGTGCCGACCATCTACCGCGAGCCGAAGGGGCTGTACGTGTTGGAGGCGTTAGCCAACGGCGTACCGGTGGTACAGCCGCGTCACGGCTCGTTTCCGGAGCTGATCGAAGCGACCGGCGGCGGACTGCTCGTCGAGCCAGGCGATCCGCACGATCTGGCCCGCGCCTTGTGGCAGCTGTTTGACAATCCCACCCATCGTCGTGAGTTGGGAAGCAAAGGCAAGGAAGCCGTGCAGGCGCGCTTTCATGCCGACCGCATGGCCGCAGAGACGGCCGCGATTTATGCTCAATACGTGGCATCATAATAACCTCTCCGCAGCCCAAGCAAAGGCAAGCCCTGCCTTTGCTTGGGCTGCGGAGAGGAGGAATTCGCCAAGGCTTGGAGGCATTTTATGTCCGCGCCATTTCGCATCAGCCGCCGCGTCGATTTCGCCGATACCGACATGGCTGGCATTATCCATTTCAGCAATTACTTCCGCTACATGGAATTCGCCGAGGTGGCGTTTCTGCGGGAACGTGGTCTGTCCGTGACAATGACACACGGAACAGAGACGATCAGCTTTCCACGAGTTTCGGCGGCCTGCGATTTTCTGCATCCGGTGCGTTTCGAGGATCTGGTGGAGATCGAAGTCCGGGTCGAGCGTGTCGGCCGCAAGTCGGTGACGTATGCGTTCACCTTCACTCATGAGGGCCAGCTGGTGGCCAAGGGTCGCCTCAGTGCCGTGTGTTGCCGTATGCGACCGGAGAGCCAGCAGTTGGAATCGATTGAGGTCCCTGAGGACATTCGGAACCGATTGCTTGCTCCGTCCTGACCCGGAGCGTAGACGAAACGGCTTCGTCTACGCTCCGGGTCAAGAGAATGGGTGGAATGCGGCTCTTTTTTACTTCAAGTAATCCGGCAGCGACGGACTACTGGAACTTTTGGATAGCGAAGAGCCGGGACCGGATAGGTTCGACGTTGATTTCGTCGTGCTCGTGTTCAGCGGAGGATCGCTCGGGAGGTTGGTGTTATCGCTTGGCGGCGGCAGCGGCGGCGGCAGCGGAGAAACATTGCTGCTCGGCGCGCGCTTTGTCGAGGTGCTGCTCGTCTTGCCGCTCGGCATTGAGGAGTACGTATCGGTGGTAGGCGGCGGCGCGGGAATGACTCGTCCCGGACCTTTCGTCGGCAAATGCGGCGTGCCGTCGCTATCGGCGGAAGAGTAAGCCGCGGTCTTCAAAGGCGGCAAATTATCGGACGAATTGCCGACTTGCTGGATCGGCGAAGAAGACAAAGAATTGCTGCCAACGCTGGAAGACATCGGCGAAACGGAGCTACCTCTACTCATCGAGCCAGAGAGGCCAGCAGGGTTTGCCCCGTTCGTGTTCGTCGGCGGGGCGGGGTTATTGCTGCTCGATGGCAAAGCAGAGCTATTGCTCATCGGCGTCATGCTGCCGGTGCTGCTGGGCGTGGTCATGCCCGCGCTGGAAGCACTGCTATTGCTGCGAGGAATGAAGCTGGTGTCGGCGCCGGCGGAGGAAGGCGAGACCAACGATTTCCCTGTACCATCCTCAATGGGAGTGGGTATGGTAGTGCTCGGATTCCGCGTGCGTTGATTACTGAGGAGGCCCATGCTCCTCTCGGCTCTTCCGCCGGCATACGGCGCGGTGGTGTTCCGATTGCAGCAATTGCATCCAGTCAACAACAGGCCGAGACTGCATGCACCGATCAAGCCCGTCAAGGGTATCTTGCCCATAGTATTACCCTCCCCCGTGTGATTCCTTTCACACGACGCCCCAACCCCAGCATGTCGTGCCTCGGCCGGCGCGCCTGCATCAGCAATGCTCGCTCTCGCCGAGAAAAGTCGGCGAAACGTAGCCACGAGACTTGGGAATGTCAAGAGCAACTCGGACGCATCTTCACTGAAGTTCCTTCTCTCCTGACGAGAGGAAGCTTTTTTGTCCATTGTCAAGCCCCCGACACAGGGGGAAACGCCCGTTTATGAGAAGCCTTGCCAAAGACAACGGTAAGAATAGAATGAAGGGCAGACAGGGCTACCTCTGGGGGCGTAGCTCAATTGGTTAGAGTACCGGACTGTCGATCCGGTGGTTGCGGGTTCGAGTCCCGTCGCCCTCGCTAAACATAAGTAGCCGCAAGTTAAGGACTTGCGGCTACTGTCATTTCAGGGACATGTGAAGGTGTAAATCGATTTGGGGGCAATTTGGGGGCAAAACGCGGGTGGCATTGCGGCCATGTTGATGGGGGCAGTTGGGGGCAGGTCGCGTCGGCCAGGAGGCTTTCGTCAGTGAATCCGAAACAGCTTCGCCAGCTCGGGCAATCGCGCAACCAGCAACTTGAAGAGTCGCTGGCCGGGTTGGACCATCGCACCTTGGGCGAGAAAATCAACGATGCCCTGAAGTCGGCACACCGCTATCTGTACGCGGCCTCGAATGCCTCGTGGACAGGGCGCTGGAGGCGGCTGTCCGTGACGAGATCGACCGCGCCGCTGGCAGCCTGCGCGCCATTCCAGCTCCCGAGAAGTTCATGGAGGGCGTCGGTCGTGTCCTGCGAGAATTCGCCGTTGAGGCGTAGAGAATCGAGCTGGTCCCCGATGAGGCCACGGCTCATCATGAAGCGGGGCACCTGGTGGTCGGCTACGCCAACGGCTCGACCGTCGTCCAGCTGATTACCTGAGTCCTTCTCCCGGAGCACCGGCGA
>JAJPHU010000225.1 GCA_021325115.1 Planctomycetota bacterium
AGGCGATAAATTTTCCTCATTTCCTCGTTTACTTCTTGACGAACGTTCCTGGAGACCGAGAATGATATTTAAGGATGATTTTTCCCATGTTTTCTCATTCGTCCTTCATCTGTCGCCTGGTACAGTTTGAGGTGGTTCGGACTTACAGCCGTCCCCAGCGTCGGAGGCGGAGTTGTTTTCCTACTTTGTTCAAGGGAGGTAATTATGCCACGATTACGTTTCTGGAAACGATGGCCAGTGAGCCAACGTATAGGATGGGGAGGGGGTAAACACGCGTTCACCCTCATCGAACTCTTGGTGGTGATTGCCATCATCGCTATCCTCATTGGCTTGCTCTTGCCGGCGGTGCAGAAGGTGCGCGAGGCTGCGGCACGCTCGCAGTCACAGAACAACCTCAAGCAGATGGGGTTGGCTGTGCAGAATTATGCCGATACCTTCCAGGGAGCCTTGCCAACCGGCTATGGCATCGAACCCGGTGGCACAGGCGGCTGGGGGCAACCCAATTCTACGGAAGGCACCTTATTCTTATACATCTTGCCGTTCATCGAACAGCAAAACTTGTGGAACGCCAGTGTCACCAGCTCCGGTGGAAGGCTTTCCATGCAGCTAGAGTGGGCGAATATTCCTCGGGCGGTCAAGACCTATATGGCTCCTGCGGATGCGTCGCTCCCCGCAGGTAGCTTTAGTACGGATTATTGTAGTTACCGCTATAACGAATGGGTGTTCATTGCTCCACCGGGGAACATTTCGACCAGCAGCTGGGGGAAAAACAATCGGTTTCCCGCCACCCTTAGCGATGGCACGTCGAACACGATTTTCTTTGCCGAGGGATACGCCGTTACGGGGCAGGGCACGCAAGGCGGATCAGGTAACCAAGGAATAGGACAAGGATATGGCGTGCCAGGCTGGGAATGGTTGTGGGCCAGCCGCTACGAGGGTTGCGAGCAAGCCGGCGCGGGCTACTTGGCTATGCAGCAACCGTGGACGCCAGCGACCAACCCCTATCCATTTACTCCTCCCGGGACAACTCCATCGAGCATTACGACCAATCCGGCTACATGCTTGCCCAACGCGCTTACTGCTGCTGGGTGCCAGGTAGGCATGGCCGATGGCTCCGTGCGCAACGTCTCCACGGGCGTCAGCAATGCCACCTGGTTCTATGCGAGCCATCCCCAGGATGGTATTCCGCTGCCCAGCGATTGGTAAAAACGAGCAGAGAAGCCCTTGTTTTGTGTCAGCCTGCGGCCCTAACAAGGGCTTCTTCCCCCTTATTAGCGCCGCAGGCTGGTAGGATTCAATATGTGCTTTCCTAAGTTCTGTCTTGCTGTGCGGTTTTTCCCCGTTCTCGGAGCGCTTGCCTTGTTGCTTCCCCTAACGGTTGGCTGCGGAGGGGGGAAAGGGACTGTGAGCGGCACCGTCACTCTGGACGGCCAACCGTTGCCAGTCGGCAATATCGCCTTCATTCCCAGCCAAGGACCAGGAGCCTCCGGCCGCATCGAGGATGGCAAGTATTCCGTCGCCAACGTACCTACAGGCCCCGTGACCGTTACTGTGGAAACTATCTCCATCAAGCAGGAGATCGATGCCTATACCAAGGCCCCTCCGTCTGTCCCGAGGATCGGCACCGCGAATGTATCTCCTGAGATGCTGGCCAAAATGCCTGAAAATGCCCGGGCGCAAATAGAAAAGCAGCAAAAACAAGCAGCGGAGAGGGCCAGCAAAGCCAAAGAGTTGCAGGCCAAATACCGTGCAGTCCCCGAAAAATACTCCAAGCCGGAATCCTCCGGTTTGACCATCACGGTGAAGAGAGGATCGAACACCTTCGATATTCAACTGTCCTCGAAATGATCGAGGAGAGTTGTCTCCGGTTAGGGCAAGCGGCCTTTTTCCCTCCCCCCTTGGGGGAGGGTGTTTCTTCCGTTAGTCCTTAGCGACGCTTGGCAGAAGCGCCGCAAACCGGGAGTTTATTCGTGTTCATCATGCGTCGCTTTTTGACATCTCCTGCCGTCCAGCGGACCGGGCTGGTCTGTTGTTTGCTTGGACTGATCGCTCTGGGTCTGTGGATGGCCGTCCTCCATGTTCGGGCCGAATATCATCTGCGGCAGGCGCAGCAAGCCTTGACGCGGCAGCGCTATCGCCTTGCTTTGACTGAGTTGCACCAGGCTCTGCGCTTCCGACCGCGCAGCGGCGCCCTTCACCTGCTCGCTGGTCGTACCGCTCGGCAGTCCGGCAACTTCCCCTTAGCCTGGGAACATCTGCACCGCTGCCGCGAGTTGGAAAAGGGCGTATCGGCGGAGCTTCAGCTCGAAGAATATTTGCTCCGCGCTCAAGGCGGCGAAGTGGATCAGGTTTACCCCTACCTTGCCGTTTATTTGTTCCAAGAAGGTCCACAAACGCCGCTGGTCCTCGAATCACTTGCACATGTTTATTTGCACACTTATCAATTTGAACGCGCCTTGAAGTGCCTGAATCGCTGGCTGGTGTTGCAGCCGGACAATGTGCAGGCCTTGTTCTTACGCGGCACCTATTATTCCATGACAGCGAAAGCCGAATTAGCTGTTGAGAAAGCTGCCGCGGATTTGCGCCGCGTGCTGGAGTTGGTCCCGGAGCACGTGCCGGCGCGTCTGCTCTTGGCACGAACGCTCTACGATGGTTCTCACTACGAAAAGGCGGCGGCAGAATACAAGATTGTGCTGGAGCAAGAACCAGACAATTTTGCTGCGCGCGTGGGACTGGCGACGTATCTTCTTCTTATAGGACAATGGACCGAGGCGCGGCCTCTGGTGGAAGGACTGTATCGGGAAAATCCAGACCATGCGGCAGTCCTCCATCTGAAGGGACGGCTTGCCGAAGCCGACGGTCGCCTGGACGAAGCCGTTCGCTTCCTTCAAGCATCTCTCGCCGCCAAACCCAGCGACAACCTAACGTGTTATCACCTGGTTCGGTGTTATCAACGACTGGGCGACGACGCCGCCGCCGGCAAATGTCTGGATCAACTCGATCGCATTGAAAAAGATCAGGAGCGGCTACTCGATATCACGAACAGACAATCAGAAGCTTTGGTGTCCGATCCAGCGCTGTGCTGCGAGTTGGGGGAAGTTTGTTTGCGTTTGGGCATCCAGCAGCGCGGCTTGCACTGGCTGCACGCCGCCCTCCGCATTGACCCGCACTACCGGCGGGCCCATGAGCAGCTGCTGCGTTACTATGAGGCCCAAGGGACAACAGCGGAGAAAGAAGCGGCCTTTCATCGTCAGCAACTCCGTCTCCTCGCCCAGACCGAGCCGTGAACGTGAGGGAATAGAGGCAGCTGCCGCCCCCCTCACGGCTGCGGTTGGAAGTGCTTCCTTGGTGCCAGCCACTCCATTAGCACCTGGGCTGTGCGCCGTCCCTCAAAATCCAGCCCCCCGCCGGAGGCGGCATCGGCTTTGCTCTTCCATATCGACAGGGCGCGGCGCAGCGAAGATTCCCCCCGGGCAATTGCGCCGCTCTCCAAGGCCAAAGCGCCATCGAGTACATCCAATTCCGCCTGCTGCCGAACCGTCGCCAGGACCATTTGCATGCTTTCTAATAATTCTACTTTTTCGATCTGAGTTGTCAATAGCCACGGTATCGTTTGGCGCTGTAACGGCATCTCTCCAATCAGCTGGGCCGCCTTCAATGCCAAGGCTTGCCGAGGCAAGAGCTTCAGGACAGCCTCAGCCTTGGTACCGGAAGAAGCCTGCCGCGCTCGCACCCCCGGATTGATCTTCCAGGCGTCGATAACCACTGTCATGGGTTGGCCAAGTGGAGCGGCGAGCTGGGCCAGTTCCTCTGCACAGGTCTGGTAGTCGCCATCGGCGGCCGCAACCAGAATGCGAAAATGCTGATAGCTATCCTGGCTCAAATCGATCTCTTGGCCAGGGGCCAGCCATTCGCGGGCCTCTTGGATCCGGCCAGCGGCCAGCAGCAGCTCCAACTCCAACTCTGCTCCACGTCTGCCGAAAACCGCCACGTCCGAGGCCAACAGAATGTCCAGAGCTTTGCCGCCCAATCCCTGCTCCCGAGCGAGCACAGCCTGCTCCAAAACGGAACGCCGAGCCGCTTGCAACTCATAGCGGTCCAGACGCCGCTGGACCTCCTCTTCAAGTTTCTGCACCCATTCTTCCGTCTGTCGAAGCCGTTGCTCCCAGCTTTCCTGGCTTTCCCCGGCGGCCTTTCCGTTCCTTTGGTTCAGGTGGAGGACTTGCCGCGCATGCTGCAATGCAAAATCGAGCAGCCCCATTTCCTGATACAGGGCATACAAACGCAAATGCGTTTGGAGCAGATCCGGCTGGAGAAGCAGAGCTTGATGCAAGGCGCAGACAGCCTGGATGCGGCGAATGTGGACCAGCGAAGGGAGGTCGTATTTAGCGAACCGTTCGCGGCTATTGTGCAGCAAACGCAGGTACGCTTCGCCGAGAAGATGATACGCCTGGGCGTCATAGGGATCGTCCTTAATGGCGCGGCGGGCAGCCCGAATGGCCAGCAACAACAATTCGGGAGGACCGTCGTCCTGCTGTCGATCGTAGTTTTCTGTCAGGCGCATCGCCAAAGTGTCCAGCGGTCCAATGCTGCCATCGGCCCGCGGCCTCGGCCCTTTCTGGCTAACCTGGAAGGCCGCGAAGTCCAGGAACGAGAGGGGCAGGATAGACAAACCCGGCCCCGCAGTGACAATAGCCGCCGCCAAACTCGGTTCCCAGATGGCGCGATGGCGACCCAAAAACAACGGACGAAGGACATCAAAGTAAATCAGGTACAGGGACGCTTCCTCACGGGCATGAGAGGAGGCAGAGGAGGCCCCCCTCCATAAGGAGCGCCAGCGGGAGGGAGCAGCCCCAGGGAAGACACAGGATGCAGGCGCTTTTTCTTCCTCTGCTGGTTGGAAGGCACGGCGATGGAAGTTCAGACGCCAATCGGCGAAGCGATCTTTCGGGGCGCTTCGCGCCGGGTCACGCCAACCGAAAATAATCGTGTCTCCCTTGAGAAAAAGGATCGGCCATTCGTTGCCGGCAGCGGCGAGACGTTGGAAAACAGCGGCCGTGCGAAGAAAGTCGCTATCGTGCACCATCAGATAAGCAATACGATGCTTGCGGAGAATGTCCCGCACTTCCGCTCGCGCAGGACCGCTTCCCCCTGCCGGAGTCTCCAGCAAGGCCCGGCGCACTGTCCACCAGTCGCTGGCTGTCGCAGCGCCGGGCTGCCCGTGCGCGTCGTAGAAGCTCTTCTCCTCCGGGGCAAACCAGGCGAGATAATCAGCTGCCGGGGAGGAGAAGGAGAAACCTGTCTCTGCGGCCTGGAGAAGACCCTCACGCCGCCAATGAGCCACTTGCTGTACTGCCTCTACCAACGATGCATCAGCCTCGACAAACCAGCCGTACGGCTGCCGGCGTTGGCCTGGCAGCCAGCCAGGCCAGGCCGCGATCAACAAGCCGCACAGGACAGCCAGAGTCAGAATGCGTCCGCCGATCGCCCACAAATGCGCATGGCCCCTCATGTTCTCGCTTCCTTCTTGACGAACGCTTTCGCAGAGCGGAAGAATACGGTTTAACGGAAGGCCCTGCAGGGCACGCAGGCCGCGTGCCCTGCAGGGCCTTCCGTTGGCCCTCAATATAGGAGATAAATTTTCTTCATTCAAGGGAGACAATTATACGGGGGTGGCTCTCTCGATTTTGGCGAGTGGGATTGCGTCAGCCCCCCAGTAGGTTTTTTCATTTTGGTGCTCTTGGCATCTTGGCAATTCCTTTTGGAGTTTCCCTCTTCCCTTGATGCCTTGGAAGACGGATAATCGGGCATCATCCTCTCCGCGGTTTGATGAAGGGACGCTACGGACATGAGCGAGTCCGGCACCACCTATGAAGGTTCTCTGCTGCTGACGCTCGAAGAGATTAGCCAGCTGGTCGCCCACAGCCATCATTCGAGCGAGACGCTGACGAACATTGTCCGTCTCATTCAGGGCCGCTTTCATACGGCTGTCTGTTCCGTGTATTTCTATGTGCCTCCTCCTGTGTCTCCCCCCGAAATGGGGGGAGACACAGGAGGAGGCGAGTTGGTCCTCGCCGCCACCGTCGGTCTTAAACCCGAAGCAATCGGCCGAGTACGCATGAAGCTGGACGAAGGCTTGACGGGACTGGTGGCGCAACAGTTGGCGCCCGTGGCTGTGGCCAACGCCTTTGCTCATCCACGCTTCAAATATTTTCCGGAGGCTGGCGAAGATCCGTATCACTCGTTTCTGGGCGTGCCGCTGGTCGAAGGCGGCACGCTGCAAGGCGTGCTGGTGGTACAGACGCGTGAGCCGCGTCAGTTTTCGCCCAGCGAAGTGCGTACCTTGGTGACGGTGGCCGCTCAACTGGCCGTGCTTGTCGGCGATGCTCTGCTGCTTGATCAGGTGTCCGCCGTTGTTCACCCCGCGGCGGCACCTGCTCCGACCGAGCGCGAACGAGTAAATCAGCTGAGCGGCACGCCGCTCAGTCCTGGCACCGGTCTGGGGCGAGCGTATGTTGTTGATGCCATCGACGAATGGCGGCGCGATATTCCGGAGAAAGGCCGCGGTATCGTTGAGGAACGTCGCCGCCTTCTTGTGGCCATGCAACAGGCGCGCGAGGAGATCACACACCTGAGCCAGCGCATCTCCGAGCTGGTCGGCGAGGACCACGGCGCCATCCTGCAAGCCCAGTTGATGATTATGCAGGACCGCACCATCGAGCGTGATTTAGATGCCTGCCTGGAAGCCGGCGCCTCCGCCGAGGGCGCTCTCTTGACCACGCTCGATAAATACGTCGCCGCCCTGCAAAAAGTGACGACCCCTTTCTTTCATGAGCGCATTTACGATATAAAGGATGTTTTTCACCGCATTCTATGGCAACTGCGGCCGCGGCAACCGGCCGATCCCACCGATGATCGCCTTGTCCTGGTGGCGCGCGAAGCATCCGTGATGGAGTTATTCGCCGTCGATCTCGATCGTTTGGCTGCCGTGGTCGTCGAACATGGCGGGCCGCAAAGCCATGCCGCTATCCTGGCGCGCAGCCTGGGCATTCCGATGGTAGGTCAATTCGCCGACTTCGCACCCCTGGCGCAGTCTGGCCGACTTTTGCTGGTGGATGGCACAGCGGGCACGGTAGTGCTCGATCCGGCGCCGGTGTGCGTGATGTCGCCCAGCACTATCGGACGGGTGGCCGGACGCGAAGCCGCTGTTCCACCGCCGCCCCCGCCGGGGCTGCCGGGCATCGAAGTGAACATCAATCTGCTCTATGAGGCGCGCTCCGCCTTCAACCTGGGGGCAAGCGGTGTCGGTCTGTATCGCAGCGAATTTCTCTTCCTGGCGCGCCGCACTCTGCCGACCGAGGAAGAACAGGTTGAAATCTATCGTAAACTGCTGCACACGATGGCGGGTCGGCCGGTCACTATCCGTACTTTCGATCTGCGTCCAGACAAGCTGGCGGCCTACTCGCACTTCGGCCCATCGGCGGCGCGGCCATTCGACTGGCGGCTGGTGCTGGATTCGCCGCCGTTGCAACAGCTTTTCCAGGATCAGGTCCGCGCCATCCTCCGTGCCTCCCCTGTAGGTCCAGTGCGCATTCTCGTGCCGCTGGTCACCAGCAGTGAATTGCTCGATTTTGTACTGGAAACCGTGGCCAAAGCGCGTGATAGCCTGATGGCAGAGGGACTGCCTTTCGCTGCCGATGTGCCCTTGGGCGTGATGATCGAAACGGCGGCAGCAGCCGTGCTGGCTTCTGGGTGGGCCGAGCAAGTCGCCTTCTTCGCCATCGGCACCAATGATCTGACCGCTTCCGCTCTCGGCATGGACCGCGATGACCCGCTCCTGGCTCGCCAAGCCGATACGCTGCACCCTGGTTTGATTCACTTGATCCACGCGGTTACCGCTGCTGCCCACGTCGCCGGTCGGTCGGTGTCCGTCTGCGGTGAAATAGCCGCCGATCCGCTCGGCGCCCTGGCCCTTGCCGCTCTTGGTATCGATACGCTAAGCGTGCCCGTCAACCAGCTCACGGCTGCCCGTCAAGCACTGGCTGGCTGCAACGCAGCAGCGCTAGCGGAGATGAAGACGGAATTGCTGCGCCAGCGAACCACCCACGCCGTCCGTATGCTGCTCCAACAAAGGCAGAGAGGAAAACTATAACCAGCCCGGAGTCGGTAGCGTACCGCCACCTGATTCCGACGTTCGCCTGACTCCCTAAAACGATTGGCAAAGTGCTCCAAGGAACGAGAGATACTCCCGCTCCTTGGAGCCACGGCTCAGATGCGGAGCAGCTTATCCTTGCGAGCTGAGCATAAACGCTCGGATAGGCCGGCTCTTTTCGTAGTTGTAGAAATAGGGCGAGTGAAAATACGGGCCGCTCGGATCGCGGAAAGTCGGACTGGCGGGGTCCGGGAAATAGTCGGGATTAAAGTTCGGCGGCGGCGCCCTCAAGACAGTTCCACTGGGCGGATGGCGGCGCAGCATCACGTAGGCGATTTCCTTGGGTGTTTCATAGTGCAGCCGGCCCACCCAGTAATTGATCTCCGCCGGCAGCGGCTCGCGGCCAATTACATCGAGATAGAGTTTCCGAACATAGCCGGACTGGGTGCCGCCCGCGTTCCGGAAATACTCGTCGCTGGAAAGAAGATTGGCCAAAAAATCTACCTGTGTCGTTCCGTTGCGCATGGCCTGTATCCAGGTAGCGCTGCCAGGGCCAGGCTCCCGATGCAGATAGCGCTCGTACCCGGAACGCACCAGCGTCCCGGCATTGCCTGCGGGAGGACTGCGGTAATTGTATTGTTGGGCCGGGGCCAGCCCCGGCACCAGAAGCAAGGTAGCGAAGGCAGAAGCAAGAATGCGTATCATGGTGTATCGATCCTTTCTCTGTTCTGTTTCCACCTGTCGCGCTCGCAAGGCATGCCCTTGCAGCCGGGACAGGTAAGGCAACCACACCAAAATTGCGTGCATCTGCCGTGCCAATAGCGGCTCAGCGCGTGAAGTGCAATTGGATGCTGCCCACCAGCAGGGCGGCGAACCAGCAACAGCCAAGCAGAGTCAGGCCATAGGTCAATCCGAAGGGCAGCCCCACCATGAGAACGGCCAAAGCGAAGAAAGCCGCCGCCCAGGCATAGAACCAGCCCCAGACGGTGGCCCCCAAAGTGGCGAAACCCATGCCGCTGAGCACCGCCAACACGGGCGCCAACGGTAACGGCCTTTCGAGAAAGCAATTGACGGCTAAAAGAGATAAAAATCCTCCATAATATGCCGGAACCAGGTTCCAGACTTGCCGTTCCACTGCCGTCATGCCGCGTTCCTTGACCGGCCGCAGGCGCACGGCCAGGTACAACATGACGCTGACCTGCACCAGCTTGGTCAAAAGCATCGCCCACCAGCGCTGTCGCGGTCCCAGGGTCAATTCCCAGTAATTGGCCACAGTGCAGCCAATCAGGATGGTCAGCCCGATGGCCAAGAGCAAGCGCGGCCAACCTTCGGAGAGGATGTCGCGGTGGCGGCGGCGCAAGCCGTGTTGGAGCCGTTTGAGCCAGGTGAGCCGTTTGGCCGTCACTGCCTCGCCGTGCAGGAACGCACGTAAATCCTCGGCGAAAGCCGCAGCGCGGGCATAACGCTCGTGCGGATGCTTGGCCAACGCCTTGAGGCAGATCGCTTCGAGATCGCGCGGAATGGCCGGGTTGAGCAAGCGCGGCGACGGCGGATTATCTTCGACGACCCGCGCCGGCAGGGCGTGGACCGGACCTTCAAACGGCAGCCGGCCCGTTAGCAATTCGTAGAGAATGACGCCAAGAGCATAAACATCGCTGCGGGCGTCGGCGCTGTGGCTTCGTCCTGCCGCCTGCTCCGGGGCCATGTACGGCAGCGACCCAAGGATGCGTCCATCCGAAGTGGGGGCGCTGACCGTCTCGGTCAGGAAATCCAGGCGGGCCAGACCGAAATCGAGGACATGCGGCCGGCCCTCTCGGTCGATGAGGATATTGCCTGGTTTCAAATCGCGGTGGCAAACCCCCTGTTGATGAGCATGGTCCACCACATCAGCGACCTGGGCGACAAGGTCCACTTTCGTCACGATGTCGGCGCCGCGCTCTTGGCACCATAAGCGCGGCTCAACACCCTCGACGAATTCTGTCACCAGGTAATAGGGAGGTCCTTGCCGACTATAATCGAAAAGTTGTACGATCCCTGGATGCGCTAATCGAGCGATGGCGCAGGCTTCGCGCTGAAAACGGCGGACAGCTTCGGGCTGATCGAGTCGACCGGGATGCAGCACTTTCAGGGCGACACGTCGTTTCAGGTCCGGATCAAAACCGAGATAGACGATGCCGAACCCGCCCTGTCCCAATTCGCGCTCGATGCGATAAGGACCGAGCTGCTCAGGCAGTACAGCCAGGGACGCAGTCGGGGGACATTCCGCAACAGTAGTCGGCTCTGCAAACAGACGGCCCAGCATCGCCAAAGCGCCATCGAGCTGCGGATAGCGAGCCAAGAGCGCCTTGCGGTCTACGGGCCGGCCAGACTGGAGGTCATCGAGGGCGGCATCGAGCGCTGCCGCTGCTTCCGGATCGAGTGAATCCATCTCCGACAGATGGAGTCGTCTCGCGTTTGTCATGGCGGCGGATACCTCTTGACAAAAACCGAGGTTTCATGCATGACCTTCGCTTCTTAGTGCTAGCGGACCCAACTCCCTCCTCCCTTGTAGGGGCGAAAAGTCCGCTAGTTCTTAGGTAGTTAGGCGGTTAGGTGGCTGGTGAATTAGCCCCCCTACCACCTGCCCTCCCTAACAAGCGGAGGAGATAGCGATGAAGCGAATCGGATTGTTCTCAGCAATGGTGTTGTTCATTTGCGTGGGGCGAGTTCCCGCCGTCGAGCTGGTCGGCGTCCACGGCAGCAACACGCAGTACACTACAACGATGGATGTTACCATAAGCGACAAACACTATCACCTGGTCCTCACCGGAACGGCCCTGCGACAGAAGTTCTTTTTCAATGTCTACACCATCGGCAGCTACGTCCTCGAAGGCGCGGCCGTACACACCGCCGAAGAGTTGGCCACAATCGATCAACCCAAGCAACTACATCTGGTCCTGGAGCGCGACGTAGCCGGCAGCGACATCGCCGAGGCGTTCCTCATCGCCATTCGCCAAAATTATCCTATGCCTTATTTCAACGAAGAGGTGAACCGTCTCGTCGAGATGATGCGCGAAATCGATTTCAAGAAGGGCGACCACATCTATTTGACCCATCAACCCGGCATCGGCCTGCGCTGCCAGGTGATCGGTAAAGGCGACACCACTATTGAGAACCCGGACTTCTCACGGGCAGTTTGGAGCATTTATCTCGGCAAAAACAACATCGGTGAGGGAATCAAGAAAGGCTTGATTTCGCGCTTGCGATAACAGGGCGCGAGGGGAACCGGGCAATGTCGCCGACGCACCCCTCACCAGCGAGCGGGGCATGGCAACGCCCCGGTGGGAATTTCACCAGGGCGTTGCCATGCCCCGCTCATCCTTCCTTGCACGCCCTCCCGCACACCATGTTCTCCATGAAGCTGTGCAACCGCGGCAGGTATGCTTGCAAGACGCGGGCGGCACCGGATTGGGCAACACCGGATAGCACATCTCCATTTTCTCCCACTTGCTCCTTGCTCTCCAACCAGAAAACAGCGACAATCGCTGAGATAGCATCGGATCTCGGATCAAGGAGAGCGTGGAATCATGTCTCTGAGTCCGGCTGCTTCGGCGAACACTTCTGCCGTACCGACACAGTCGGTACTGGATGCCCGGTTGCCGCGCAGCATCTGGCGCTCGCCCTTGGTGCCAGCGGCGTTGGCGCTGAGTGGCGGTATCCTGCTGGATCGACAGCTTTCGCTGCCTCTGCCGGTGAGTTTGCTCGCGGCGGCGACCTGTCTGGCGGCGTGGTTTTGCGCGCGGGCCAGTTCACATGCGGGCTTGCCGTTGGTCTATCTGGCGCTGGCCGGCGCTGCCTTCGGAGCGGGGTATCACCACTATCGCCGCACCAGCTACGCGGCGAATGACATTTTTCATTACGCCAAGGATGAGCCGAGGCCCGTGCAGGTGCGCGGCGTTCTCGACGACGAGCCGGTCCGCCATCACGTTCTGCCGGAAGAGCCGTTGCGCTCTCTGGCTCGCGGCGGCGAGACCGTGGCGGTCCTGCGCGTCCACGAGATCCGCAGCGGTGGTAATTGGCTGGCTGCGTCCGGCCGGGTGCGCATGGTTGGCGTTGAAGATTGGCCGGAACTGCATTGCGGCGATGAGGTGGACGTCGTAGGTCAACTGATCCGCGCCACGCCATCGGGCAATCCCGGCGAGTTCGATTTCGCCAGCTACCTGCGCGATCAGGGAATCCGCACCGTGCTGACAGTGCGTAAGACGTCGCAAGCCGTGACGCGCCTCGAGCGCGGCTGGCCGACATCGTTGCAGGGCTGGCTGGCCGTGGTCCGCGGCCGTGGTGTGCGAATCCTGCGTACGACACTGCCGCCGCAGCAAGAAGGGCTGGCTTGTGCGCTGCTTTTGGGCGAAGACGCCAGCATGAGCCGCGCCGACTGGGACAAGTACATCCGTACTGGTGTCCTTCACGTTTTAGCTATTTCGGGACAGCATTTGGTGATTTTGGCTGGTTTTCTGTGGTTCGCACTGCCGCGCCTGGGGGTTCGGCAGCGTCATGGAGCGTGGATGGTAGCGCTGGCGGTGTTGGGGTATGCTCTGCTTAGCGGCGGACGCCCGCCGGCGCTGCGTTCGGCAGTGGCCGTTTGCGCCGCATGCGGGGCCATGGTCCTGCGCCGCCGTGTGCTGCCGGCCAATCTATTGGCCCTATCGTGGATCGCTGTTGCCTTCGTCAATCCGACAGACCTGTTCACGTCCGGCTGTCTGTTATCGTTTCTATCGGTTGCTGTGTTGACCTGGGGCGTGCAGATGCTCTGGAGGCGTGAGGAAGATCCGTTGGCCCATTTGATCGACGAGACACGGCCGGCCTGGCAGCGAATACTGCGCCGTCTGGGTAGGTGCCTGTTCGAGAGCTATGCACTCACGGCGCTGACCTGGTTAGCTATCACGCCCTTGGCAGCGTCTCGTTACCAAATGATCTCACCTGCCGGTTTGCTGCTGGGGCCGCCGCTCGTCCTTCTGACGACGGTGGCTTTGTTCGCCGGTTTTCTTCTTTTGTTGATGGGAATAGTTTGTATACCGCTGATAGCGCTACTTTCGCCAATACTTCGGTACAGTCTCGCCACTTGTGAATTCCTTGTTGATCGCGGCGATCGTTTGCCGTATGCTTATTTTTACATTGGATCAATCCCCGATTGGTGGCTCTGGATTTTCTACCTCGGCTTGCTGGCGGTGTTGACCCAGGAGCCGTTGCGGCGTCGTTGGCGCTGGGCGAGCGTCGCTGGCTTGGGATGGTTATGTGTTGGCCTGGCCGCCGGAGCCACGCGTCTGCCGAGTGATGAGCTGCGCTGCACCTTCCTCGCCGTCGGCCACGGCGGTTGCACGGTGCTCGAGACGCCGGACGGACGCACCCTCCTCTACGACGCCGGCTCGCTTGTCGGTCCTGAAGTGGCGCGGCGGCAGATCGCTCCATTCCTCTGGCAGCGCGGCATTCGCCGCATCGATGAAGTGATCTTCTCGCACGCCGACCTCGATCATTTCAACGGCATCGTGGATCTGCTCGACCGTTTTGTCATCGGCCAAGTGACGTTCACACCCACCTTTGCAGTTAAGCCCGTGCCGGGTGTGCAATTCGCTCTTCGTATCCTGCGCGAACGTCACATCCCGATGCGGATCGTTAAAGCGGGTGATCGCCTGACAGCCGGCGCTGTGGTGCTGCAAGTACTACATCCGCCAGCCATCGGTCCCGATGGCAATGAGAATGCTCGCAGTTTGGTGCTTCTCATTCGCCACGCCGGACACACGATTCTGCTGACCGGCGACCTGGAAGGGCAAGGATTGCAGCGTGTCCTCCACGAGTGGCCACCACATCCGGTCGAGGTACTGATGGCGCCGCATCACGGCAGCCCCCTCACCAACACAGCAGCGTTGGCCCAGTGGGCACAGCCGCGCGTCGTCATCTCTTGCCAGGGCCGGCCGCCTCCTTCGCGCGAAGTACAGCAGCGCTACCAACAAGTCGGAGCACACGTGCTGGACACGCATCAGCATGGCGCCGTTACCGTCCGCAGCCATGCCAGCGGACTGATCGTCGAGACGTTCCGCACCCACGAACGATTGGTAATTCGCCATTCGGACCAATAAAGCCGCTTATGCTTCCGAATCGTTCCGTTCTTGCTGCACCAGTTGATGAAATCGCTCGCGCAATTGCCAGGTGATAGGACCGGGCTTGCCGTTGCCGATGGGCCGGCCGTCGCACTCAACGATGGGCGCCACCTCGGCGGCGGTGCCGGTCAGGAAACATTCATCAGCGCTGTAGACATCATGGCGCGTCAGGGCCATTTCTTGCACAGGAATTTTCGCCTCGCGGGCCAACTCTATAACAAGGTTGCGCGTTATACCTTCGAGAATGCCAGCGGCCAGATGCGGCGTGCGCAGGATGCCGTGCTTGACCAGGAAGATATTGTCGGCGGTGCACTCGGCAACTTCGCCATTGTGATTGAGCATGATCGCTTCCTGACAGCCGGCACGATCGGCCTCGATTCGGGCGAGGATATTATTGAGATAATTCAGAGATTTGATGCGCGGGTTCAGCGCATTGGGATGATTGCGGATGACGGAAGCTGTGATGACCCGTAGACCCTTTTCGTAAAATTCCGCCGGATAGAGGCGAATGTCATCTACAATGATGATGACTTGTGGACCGGAACATTTCTGCGGATCGAGTCCAAGCGTACCGAGACCGCGCGTAACCACGAGACGGATGTAGCCCTCAGGTTTGGCGTTGGCCCTGACCGTATCGAGGACGGCCTGTGTCATCTGTTCGCGGTCTAGCGGAATTTCCAGGAATATGTGACGGGCGCTGTCATAGAGGCGCTCGATATGTTCGGGGAGGCGAAAGACTTTGCCGCCGTAAATCCGGATGCCCTCGAAAACGCCGTCGCCGTAAAGCAAACCATGATCGAAGACACTGATTTTGGCCTCTGATCTGTTGAGCAGTTTGCCATTGATCCACACCTGATTCATCGCTAGCCTCCCGAACAGGGAGCGGCCGGCGTTAGCCGGCTGGCAGGGCCGACCAGCCGGCTAACGCCGGCCGCTCGCCATTTGTCGCTTCTTCCACCCGCCCCTTGACTAAGCGCACCACCCGATCCGTATTGCCGACAATTTCCATATTGTGCGTCACCATGATGATAGTCAGCCGATCCTGCCGGTTCAAGTCACGGAGCAGGCGAATGATTTCGGCCCCCTTATCGGCATCGAGGTTGCCAGTCGGCTCATCGGCCAACAAGATACGTGGACGGTTGATGAGGGCGCGAGCGATAGCAGCACGCTGCATCTCGCCGCCGGACAGCTCACGCGGCTTGTGGTGCAGACGATGGCCAAGACCGACGCGATCGAGCAATTCGATAGCCTGCTGCTTGAGGGAGCGGCGCTGGCGGAACCAGCCGCGTACCGGCAAAGCAATCATTTTCGGCATCAACACATTTTCCAGTGTGGTCAGCTCCGGTAACAGGTGGTAGAACTGGAAAATGAATCCGAACGTCTCATTGCGCAGCCGATCGCGCTGCTCAGCCGGCAGATTATCGATGCGCTCGCTATCCAGAAGAATGCGCCCCTCATCGGGCTTGTCGAGGGTGCCAAGCAGATGCAACAACGTGCTCTTGCCGCTGCCGGAGCTACCGACGATGCTGAGAAACTCGCCGACAAATACTTCCAGATCCACCCCGGTCAACACCGGCACTTCGATGGCGTGCTTGCGATAGGTCTTGTGAAGATTGACCGCCGCCAGCAGAGGCAGATTATCAAGCATCGCTTACATCTCCAGAAAATCGAACCACAAAGCCACAGAGAATACAGAGAAGGAAAAAACAGAAAATAGGGAGCAAAATATCTAGATAACTAAGATCCTTTTAATTTTAAATAATTCTCTGTTTTTTTCTCTATATTCTCTTGTTCTTGTCTCTGTGTGCTCTGTGACTCTGTGGTGTGGCCCGTCGGGAATCATTCATACCGTAGCGCTCGCACCGGGTGTAGCAGGGCGGCACGCAGCGCCGGCAGTACGCTGAATAACACTGCAATAGCCACTGCACCCAGGTTGATGACCAGTACGCTCCCTGGATTTAAATCGGTTGGAATTTCATTGAAGTAATAAACCGAACGATCGAACAATTCATGTCCTGTCCATTTAGTCAGGAATTGCTCGATTTCATTGATGTAAATGGTAATGGCCGTACCAATGGCAGAACCAAGAACTGCACCCACGGCGCCGAGCAGCAGGCCATAACTGAGGAAAATGTTCAGTACCCCCCGATTGGAAGCACCTAACGCCTTGAGGATACCGATGTCGCGCGTCTTCTCGACGACAATCATCGAGAAAATAGCGAGAATGCCAAAACCGGCCACGGCGATAATCATAAATAACAGCACATTGAGAATACCTTTCTCGATGCTGATGGCGGCTAAGAGTGGTCCCTGTTTGTCTTCCCAGGTATGAACAGCCAATTCCCAATGAGCCGGGAGCAAGGCTTGCAAGCGCTCTTTGACTGCATGGAGATCGCGATAGTCTTTGATACGAATTTGAATACTGGTGGCGCGGTTCGGCATAGCCCGCAAGCGCTGCAATTCTTCGATCGGAACAAATACGTAATTGGCATCATACTCGCTCATTTCCGATTTGAAATAATCACAAACAGCGCAGCGCCATTGGACGGGGCTGAGTTCTCGACCATTAAGACCGTGGCCTTTGATGGTAGTGATGATGACATCATCGCCGGGCGCCAGTGTACGCACCTCCTCTGGAGGAGTATCGGGATTGAGTTTGGCGCGGAAGTGAGCGATGGCATAGCCGATGATAATAGTAGAGGGCGGCGACTCGCTCGACGGCGGTGGCGCGGGAGCCGGTTTGTCGTCCGGCGGCGGTGGCAGCAACATAGCGGCGATACGGTCGAGGCGATGCGGCGGATGCAGCGCGTGCTGACGTTCCCGCGCTTCGGAACTTAGCTCGAAGGACGGTTTGCCTTTGTGAAGCAACAGATGCTCCGCGAAGCCGCCGACACGGGCACGGCCGGCCGGGTCGATACCGATGATATGTACCGGTCGGGCGATAGCTGTGCCGTTGCAGTTGAACTGAATCATGCCGAAGATTTCCAGGGTCGGCGTCATGGCTTCGATGCGCTGGCTGAGGAAAGGGTCCGACTGAATGAGGGCCATCTTGCCTTCGGGATTGGCAAAGCCCTGAAAATCATGGGCTTCGATGACAATGTCGGAGAGCAGACCATGCAGCCGTTCACGCAGCTTGGTGCTGAAGCCGGCCATGACACTATTGACAACGATGAGCGTGGCCACGCCGAGCATGACACTGACAATGCACACCAAGGCCAGGTAGCGGGTCAGCAAATATCGCCAGCATAGCAGCAATTTATACACGTCTCACCTCAACAAAGAACAAACCCCAGAATCACCGAGAATACAGAGAAAAACACAGAAAGAAATGCGAAGAAAAGAAAAAAACTTTGTGCTTCCTGCATCACTTTCTTAGGGCGAGTGGCCCCCTACCCCCTTGTGGGGGAGGACTGGGATGGGAGGAAGTATCCTTCAGCTAAGGAGTTCTAGCCCCTCCTCGAACTCTCCCCCACAAGGAGAGAGAGTGTTTCTTCCGTTAACTCTTAGCTCTTTTATTTTTCTTTTCTGTGTTTTTTCTCTGGGTTTTCTGTGACGGTGTGGTTAGTTCACTTTTTTCTCGGGGCGAAGCAAGGGGAACAGGATGACGTCGCGGATAGTCGGCGTATTGGTCAGCAACATGACCAGGCGGTCAATGCCGAGGCCGAGGCCGCCGGCCGGCGGCATGCCGTGGCGCAGGGCGCGGATGAAATCTTCGTCCATCTTGGCCATCGACTCTTCCTCCGGCAGTCCGGCCAACTGCATCCGAAACGTTTGCTCTTGCGTGATCGGATCGTTCAATTCTGTGTAGGCGTTGGCCAATTCCATGCCACACACATACAACTCGAAACGCTCGGCGATGGCTGGATTGTCGCGCTTCCGCTTGGTCAAAGGACAAAGCGGAGCGGGATAATCATAAACAAACACAGGGCCATGCAGCCTGTCCTCCACGTGTTCCTCGAACAGATGATGCACAAGGACAGCCGGGTCCTTGCCGGCGGTCGGAAAACCTTCCCGGTCGGCGGCGCGGCGGACAGCGTCGGCATCATGCATGGAGACGCCGACATGTTTCTCGAACAGTTCGGCGTAAGTCTTACGCTGCCAGGGCGGCGTGAAATCGATGGTCTGCTCGCCGTAGGGCAACTTCAAGCCGCCGCCGAGAGACTGCACACAGGCAACGATCAGCTCTTCGGTCAGGTCCATCATGGAGCGGTAATCGCCATAAGCCTGATACAGTTCCATCATGGTGAACTCCGGGTTATGCCGTGGGCTAATGCCTTCATTGCGGAAGACCCGGCCAATCTCATACACTTTCTCGATGCCGCCGACCAACAGGCGCTTCAGATGCAATTCCAGGGCGATGCGCAGATACAGGTCAATGTCCAGGGCGTTGTGGTGCGTGATGAACGGCCGGGCCGCTGCACCACCGGCAAGAGCGTGCAGTGTCGGCGTCTCCACCTCCCAGAAACCGCGCTCATCGAGGAAGCGCCGCATGGTCCGCACAATCAGGATGCGCTTGCGGGCACGGTCAAGCGTCTCCGGATTGTGGACCAGATCCAGGTAGCGATGCCGCAGCCGATGCTCCAGGTCGTGCAAACCGTAAAACTTATCCGGATGCGGCAACAGCGATTTGCCCAGAAACGTCAGTTTGTCGGCAAAGACGGTCGGCTCGCCGCGCCTGGTCTTGCCAAACGTGCCCTCTACACCGAGCCAATCACCCAGATCGAGCTGCTGCGCCAGTTGCCAGCCGGTTTCGCCGACTTGCCTTTGTCCTACCATGACTTGAACGCGGCTGCTCAAATCGAGAACTTTTTCTACCTCGCCTTCGCGTTCGCCCTTGATCTCGCGGAAGGCCGGCGTGCCGGACCAATCCTTGAGATCGAGAAAATGGACCTTGCCACCTTCACGGCGGCTGACAATGCGTCCGGCGATACGGACGCGCGGCCGCTGCCCCTCTGGCAAGTCAGCCGGCAGGGCCAAGACGGCAGCGATGGACTGATGGCCATCGAAACGACCGCCCCACGGATCGAGCCCGAGCGCCTCGATGGCATGCAGTTTTTCCAGGCGAACGGCCTCGAACGGATCTTGTGGTGCAGACACGGTTGTCGCTTTCTCGTTAGGACCAACAAAGAATGTGCCTCACGGGTGAGTCATGGATTGTAGTAACTGTTTTCAACGTGTCAATTCCAGCGTACTCATCCGGGCGTCTCTCTTGATTTGGGCGTGGAGGAGGGCTTCCGTGCGAGCGATCTTTTCCCTCCCCCCTGGTGGGGGAGATAAAGCCTGCTTGGGGCACTAACGCAACCCCGCTCGCTCAAATCAAGAGGGACACCCAACTCTGCCCTTCATCTTACCAATCTGCAGCGATAGGGATTGTGTAAACGCCCCAGAGAGAGCTTCTCCGAGCGTTTACCCAACCCCGTTCGCCGCAGGTTTCCCAATCGTCCATAACATGTATAATCATCAACAGATGGCCACCCCAGAAATTTGAGGGCGCGATCCTATGAATTGTCAGATGCATCTTTACCGCGGCCAAGACCCGAAGCTCGTCACGCGCCGCTGGTTCTTCCGTCAGTGCGGCGTGGGCTTGGGAGCGATTGCCCTGGGCGAACTGCTACGCCAAGCCGGTTTCGCCGCGCCCTCCTCTTCTCCCTCCCAATTGGGGGGGGAAGAGGGGGGCGGCCCGTTAGCCGTCAAACAGCCGCACTACAAGGCCCGGGCCAGGCGCGTTGTCTTTTTGTTTATGGCCGGTGCTCCCAGCCATCTGGAGCTATTTGATTACAAGCCGCAGCTGGCCAAATACGACGGCACGCTGCCGCCCAAACATTTAATCGAAGGCTATCGCGCCGCTTTCATCAACCCCAACTCCAAGCTGCTAGGTCCAAAGTTTAAGTTTGCCAGACACGGTCAATGTGGAGCGGAATTGTCCGAATTATTGCCACACCTGGCCACAGTCGTCGATGACATTGCCATCGTCAAATCGATGGTGACAGACGCCTTCAACCATGCGCCGGCGCAGATTTTCATGAACACCGGCACGCAGCAGTTTGGCCGGCCGAGCTTCGGCGCCTGGGTGACCTACGGCCTCGGCAGCGAGACGCGCGATTTACCGGCCTTCGTCGTATTCAGCTCCGGCTCGAAGGGGCCGAGCGGCGGCAACTCCAACTGGGGTAGTGGCTTTTTGCCTACAGTCTATGAAGGGGTATTGTTCCGCAGCAGCGGCGATCCGGTGCTCTATCTGTCCAATCCACGCGGCATCGATGCCTCAATCCAGCGCGAATCGCTCGATACGATCCAGCACCTCAATCAGGGCCATCTCGATGTGGTCGGCGATCCGGAAATTGCCACGCGCATCAACTCATTCGAGATGGCCTATCGTATGCAAACGAGTGCTCCGGAACTGATGGATTTGTCTCGAGAGCCGAAGCACATCCTCCAGATGTACGGCGCCGAGCCAGGCAAACCGTCGTTTGCCAACAACTGCCTCTTGGCGCGGCGGCTCTTGGAACGCGGCGTGCGCTTCGTGCAGCTGTTCCATGAAGCCTGGGACCAGCACGGCAATCTCAAGAAAGACCTCGCCAAGAACTGCAAGAACACCGATCAAGCCTGTGCTGCCCTGGTGCGCGATCTGAAACAGCGCGGCATGTTGGAGGACACGATCGTGCTGTGGGGCGGCGAGTTTGGCCGCACGCCGATGGTACAGGGCGGCGGCGATGATGGCCGCGATCATCACCCCAATGCCTTCACCATGTGGATGGCCGGCGGCGGCATCAAGCCGGGACTGACGCTCGGCCAGACCGATGAATTTGGCTTCAACGTCGTCGAGGACCGCGTTCACGTTCACGACCTGCACGCTACCCTGTTGCACCTGCTCGGTTTCGACCACACCCGGTTGACCTATCGCTTCCAGGGCCGCGACTTCCGCCTGACCGACGTGCATGGCCGAATTGTCCACAAGCTGCTGGCGTGAGAAACGGGGTGCGGTCGCATGAAACGAATGCCGGAAGCGCTAACGGAAGGAGCTTTCGACTTGCTAATCCTCGGCGGCGGCATCACCGGCGCCGGCGTCGCTCTCGATGCCGCGCTGCGCGGCTTGCGCGTTGCCCTTATCGACAAAGGCGATTTCGCCTCCGGCACCAGCAGCCGATCGTCGAAGCTGGCTCACGGCGGTCTACGTTACCTGGAGAACGGTGATTTCCACCTCGTTTATGAAGCGCTGCACGAGCGTGGCCGGCTGCTGTATAACGCTCCCCACCTCGTCCACCCGCTACGCTTTGTGTTGCCCTTCTATGAAGGCGCACGCGTAAGCTCGTGGCGATTTCGGATCGGCTTAATCCTTTATGATATTCTTGCCGGCGCTCGCAACATTCGCCGCAGCCGAGCGATTGCGCTGCCGCATCTGCGCCGCGAGTTTTCTGCATTGCGATCGGAAGGGTTACGCGGCGGAGCCGAGTATTTCGACGCGCAGATGGATGACGCCCGCTTGTGTCTGGAAGTGCTGCGCACGGCAGCGCTGCATGGCGCGATCGTCGCCAACTATGTCGAAGCGATCGCGTTCGATTTCTCCGGCGGCGTTATCCGCGGTGTGCGGGCCGTCGATCGCCTCAGTGGCGAGGAATTAGCCATCACTGCCAAACAAGTACTCAACGCAACCGGCCCGTGGAGCGATGCTGTGCGCCGCCTGGCTGGTGAGGATGGCGAACCGCTGCTGCGGCCAACTAAGGGCGTGCATCTGATCTTGCCCGATCGCCAGCTATCGGCCGCGTTTCTGCTGCTGCATCCCGCCGATGGCCGCGTCTTCTTCGTCCTGCCCTTTGGACGCAAGACCCTGCTCGGCACCACGGATACCGTCTGGGACAATTCCCCCGACAAGCTGAGTGTTGCCCCGGAAGATATTGAATATCTGTTGGCCGGCTTCAATCATTATTTCACACCGCCGCTGTCCGCTTCAGATGTGCGGAATAGTTTTGCCGGCTTACGTCCGCTGATTCGCTCGCGGCCCGGCCAGCCGTCGGACCTGTCGCGCGAATTTCACTTGCACGCTTCGCCTTCGGGATTGTTGACTGCAGCCGGTGGCAAGTATACCACCTATCGGCACATGGCCGAGGTCATCACCGATATGGTGGCCCGTCGTCTGGGTCTGTCGCGCCGCTGTCGCACACGCTCGTTTCGCCTGGACGGCGCGCCGCACCAGCCGTGGCCGCAATTCCGAACCTCGACGATTCGCACACTGACATCTACTTGTCACTTAACTGAAGAAACAGCGACGCACCTCGTCGAACGCTATGGCCGGCGTGCCATAGAAGTGGCGGATTATCTGCACCACGATCCGACGCTGAGCCAGCGCGTCGTGGCAGACGAACCCGATATTCTCGCTGAATTCACTTATCAACGCGATCATGAAATGGCAGTGATGCCTGCCGATTTTCTGCTGCGGCGGACCCATTTGGGACTGTTCCATCCGGAGTTACTGTGTAATCCGCCCGATGCTTTTCTGGGCATGGAGCGGAGCAGACGACCGCAAGATAGACTGCAATAGCCTTGCTCATGCTTCCCGATAAGCGCGCAGGAACTCCTTGCGGAGAATATTCGCCTGGGTGCAAATCATTCGCAGCGTTGAACCTTTGAGCAACCGATGATTTGGCATAGCCAAGAGTATCTGAGTACCATCCGTGTTGTTCCATACCATCGCAATGTACTCATGCTCATGAACCAGCTGGCAGCCTAGGCATTTCTCATACCTTGATGACGCGCTGCCTGGGAGTGTCTTTGGGAAATTTTGCCATTACATCGTCACCTCTGCCTCGGCGACAAAGGCCCCCAACACAGGTGATTTCGACGTCTAACACTTCTTTCCCCAAGGTCTCGATACGGAAGCAAATGGCCGATTTGACGTCGGCCACCGCTTGTTCATAATTGTCACCCTGCCCGACTATTACGCCTTTCAACCTCAACGGATAAGCCACGTAGTCGTCCACATGCTTCTCGACAACGATCTTGAATGCACTCGTGGGCATCTGGCTGGCTTGTCTTTTGGATTGGCGTGGGTTCATGCGTATTCCTCCACAATCTGAATCGACCTCCGTAGTCTGATAGTAGGTTGATTAGACGGCATCGAAAGGGATGTTTGCATCTGAAGAACACCGCCTGGCAACAGGGAGGCGTCATGACGATACAGGGTATATGCGATGCGCGCTTCCAGGGCGTCCGCGACGAGTTTGCGCGCAACTTCGCCGAGCGCGGCGAGGTTGGGGCATCCGTGTGTGTGATGATGGAAGGGCGAACTGTCGTCGATTTGTGGGGCGGCGTCGCTGATCGGCACACACGGCGGCCTTGGGAGCGCGACACCATCGGTCTGGTATGGTCCTGCACCAAGGGGGCGACGGCTCTGTGCGCCCACATACTGATTGCCCGCGGCTTGCTCGACCTTGATCGGACGGTGGCATCGTATTGGCCGGAGTTTGCTCAAGCGGGCAAGGAAAATATCACCGTGCGCATGGTGCTCAATCATCAGGCAGGGCTGCCAGCCATCCGTTCGCCGCTTGTTGCCGGCGGCTTGTATGATTGGCAGTACATGACCGGCGTATTGGCCGCCGAAACGCCGTTCTGGGAGCCGGGCACCCGGCAGGGCTATCATGCCACGACGTTCGGTCATCTGGTCGGCGAGGTGGTGCAGCGCGCATCGGGCAAGGCGTTTGATGTATTTTTCCGCGACGAAGTAGCGGGACCGCTTGGACTTGATTTTCACCTCGGCTTAGCAGAGGAACACGAGCCGCGGGTGGCGCCGACCATTCGCGCCGATCCGCCGCCGCCGGGCGAGCCACGTTCGCGTTTCCTCACCGTCATGGCCAACGATCCTCAGAGCATTCCGGCGTTGACCGTGAGGAACACCGGCCGGCGTACGGCAGCCAGCGATCATGACTCGCCTGAGGCACATCGGGCGGTACTGCCCAGTCAGGGCGGCATCACCAATGCGCGCGGTCTGGCCGGCCTGTATGCTCCTTTGGCCCTGGGCGGCGGACAGCTCGTCGATGCCGATACGCTTAAACAGATGAGTGCCGTCAGCTCGGCCATCGGTGTCGATGCCACCCTGTTGATCGGTCTGCGCATCGCCCTGGGATTCTGGAAATCGTCGGACAATCGCTCCGGACCGCCGGGAGCGCGCGACAGTATGATCCTTTCGGAAGAAGCATTCGGCCATCCGGGCATGGGCGGCTCGCTGGGATTTGCCGATCCCGGAGCGCAAATGTCGTTTGGTTACACCATGAATAAGCAAGGACGCGGCGTCTGCCTCAACGAACGCGGCCAATGCCTTGTCGATGCCGTGTATCAGGCGCTGGGCTATCGCACCAACCGGCTGGGCCGGTGGCTGTGAGCATCTGCAAACCCCAGAATAAGGCAGGAACCGCAGGCAATCGGCAATACGGCGGCCCATTGTCCCAGGGTCAACGGCGTCAGGGCAAAGAAGCCGCCGACTGGCTGCCAGTACATCACAGCCAGATACAGCGGCAACGCCGCCGCGGTCCACCAACCCGCCGCGCCAGCAAGGGACCATCCCCATCTTTCGCCATCGCTTAGCGCACGCAGCAAGGTGGTCAATCCCAACAACACTAACAGCGACAAGAGCAGCGTTCGCTGGGTTTTTTCGTCGTCGTGCCAGACGCCGTTCGCTAGCCACAAGAGCAGCAGACCGGCAAGGCCGATAACCAGGCCGGTGCGAAGAGCAAAGCAACCGACTTCGCGCAGAAAATGTGCCGCAGTGATCGGCGAAGAGCGCTGACGGTTGAGCATGATGAGGAAAGTCGGCACGCCAATGGTCAGAAAGTTCAGCAGCGTTACCTGACGCGGCAGATACGGAAAGGGCAGGCCGAACACACCCAAGGCGCCGACGATCAGGATCAGCGTGAAGACGTTCTTCACGAGAAATACCTTACCAGCCCGGTGCAAGTTGCGAAGGATGGTGCGGCCCTCATCGAGTGTTTCTGGTAAGAGATCGAAATTATTTGTTTTTAACACGATGCCGGCGACGGTCTTGCTGGCAGCAGCGCCATCACCCATCGCAATGCCGAGATGAGCTTGCTTGATCGGCAGCACATCGTTGACGCCGTCGCCGATCATGGCGACGTGATGGCCTTGTGTTTTCAGGGTGGCAATGATTTGCACCTTCTGCCCCGGCGAAACACGGCCGAAGACGCAGCGCGTGCGGATCAACTCGGCAGGATCGGATGCAGCTTGCAGCTCATCACCGGAGACTACCGGCGTTTCGGCCAGTGCCTTGACAGCGGGGGCATCGGTGCCGGCTATCAGCGGAGCGATCGTTGCTCGTACCGTCTCGGAATGGTCGCCAGACAGGATTTTGAAGCGAATGCCCTGGCTTGCCAGTTCTTCCAGGACACGTCGCGCTTCCGGGCGCAGCTCATCCCCCAGGGCTACCATAGCCAACGGCCGCAGAACGAAGCCTTCCAACGAGCCGGTGAACGATCGTTGCGGAGGATCTACGGCCTCCGCGAAGAGTAACATGCGCAAGTCAAGCATACGAACCGGAAGCGTAAGCGCTGGTTTGGCGTTGCTGTCGCTTATGCTTCCGACTCGCAGGACGGCGAGGAACGGCTGAAGCGCTTCATATGCTCCCAAAACCAGAACATGCTCCCTGCCTTCGTGGCGCACACGCACGGCACTGTAGCGATTTTGCGACTTGAATGGGAGTTGATCAAGCCATTCCGTCGGGGTTTCGCTCAGCGCCGCGCGCAGGGCGGCGATGCTCTTGCTGGATCGATCCAGCGACGCCGAGGCGAATAGACGCAACCGTTCGCGGACTGCTTCTTCTGGCATCGCCTTGTCCAGCATCAGCAATTGTTCCAGGTGCAGACGATTGGTCGTCAGCGTGCCGGTCTTGTCCATACACAGTGTATCAATAGAGGCCATCGATTCGACGGCGCCCAGAATTTGCACGAGAGCGCCACGGCGGCTGAGGCGCACAGCGCCCAGGACGAAAGCGAAGGTGGCCATCACCACCAACCCCTGCGGCACCATCGAGGTGATGGTGGCCGCGATCATCTTCCACAGGTCGGCCCGCGCTATGTTGCCCAGGCCCAAAAGCACGCCGTAACCCAGACACAGGACAATGGCCGCAGCGGTGAGAACGATAAGGAGGCGATTGATGCTGTGCTGGATCGGGCTGGCGCTATAGCGATAGGAGCGCGCCTCCGCAGCAGTTCGCGCCGTGAATGATTCCAGACCAATGCGCTCGGCCCGATAGGCCCCCTCGCCGGCCACGCAAAAACTGCCGGAGAGCAGCAGCTCTCCCGGCTGGCGCGGCACCGGATCGGACTCACCCGTCAACAGCGCCTCGTCCACCTCGAGAAAGTGCGCTTCCAGCACCGGGCCGTCGGCCACCACGGTATCGCCGGCAGACAACAGCAACACATCATCACGCACCACGTCTCCGGAAAGGATCTCGTGGACTTGGCCATCGCGCAACACCCGGACACGCGTTTCCGCCAGCAGCGTAAGACGATCGAGATGGCGCTTGGCGCGGACCTCCTGAATCAACCCAAGTATCAGATTGGTCAGGGCCATGCCGCTGACAGCGACAGCATCGCCGTATTCCCCCAACACAAACAGAGCCGCAGCGGCCGGGGCGACCAGGGCGTTGAAGAGCGTGCAGAGATTGCGGACAACGATGGCGAGGTATTCGGCACGGTCCGAGCGCGGGACGCGATTGATGGCGCCGCGCGCTCTGCGCTCGGCAACCTCGGCAGCCGTCAGACCCGACTGGAATTCAGAGTTCGGCGTTCGGGACTCGGCGTAAAACGACATGGAACATAGCACTCCATCCTCAGCACTTAGAACTCAGCAAGCCAGTGGAGATACTGCATGCTCTGTTGGTGTAGGAGGGCGTGATGAAAGCCCAATTGCTGCAAACCGGCGATTTCCTCCTGGGGGACCAACCAGGCGTTCAGCTGTTGGACTTCGGGCACCCAGCGCGTGCTGGACACTGTGAGATCCCGGGCCATCTGAAAGTGGCGGCGTGCCTGGCCACAATGGCCCGCTTCCAGGGCGAGCCAGCCGCGCATCCAGTGCCATTCGGCCTGTTGCCGGGCAGCCATCAGGCCGTTGATAACAGCCTCCAGACGCCAACGGCGTCTCCAGAATTCGGAACTGTTTTGGTACAACCACGGCTGCTGAAAAAGATCGGCGAGATTGTTCGGCAACCAAGGCATACAGGGGGCTCTCAGGGGGTGCTCCCTTGCTGTCGGCAAGAGCTGCCCCTCAGCCAGCAAGACCCGTCCCACGAGGAGGCTCACTTGATCGGCAAGATTGGCCATGCGCGGCTGACCCGGCGACTGCCAAGCCTGGCGCAAGGCATCATCGAGAAGCCGGTCCGCCTCAGCGTAATCGCCGCGGGCCGCAGCCAGACGCAGGTACAGCTCCAGATCCTCGGGTTTGACTGGCTGGCCCTCCAGGTCGGGAAGCAACTCCCGGGCCTTGTCCAGACGGCCCAAGTCAAGGACCACTCCTGTCACCATCTTGACGAGGGGCACGATGGAGGCGTCCAGCTCCACGCTCGCTTCCTGTTCCAACTCGGTCAGGGCCGTCTCGCTCAGACCTTCGCGCAGGGCAGCCTTCACTTTCTCCAGTCCCGACTTGCCAGCGGTATTCACCTCATAGCGGTTTCTCCGGCGTTCCAGCTCATTCTCCAGGCGCGTCAGATGGGCGGACATCTGATCAAGCATCTGGGTATACTGCTCCGGCGCCAGACCTGTTATCGGTCCCGACGCCTTTCGTTTCTCAAGCGCCTCGTGCAGGTGCTGAACCGCGGCATCGATGTAACCGAGATCGTGATAGTACAGTCGGTACAGCGCTTCGTGTGCTTGCGCCGCCTTGTCGTCGTCAGGCTGCAGGCGCAGGCAGTTCTGCAAGGCGGCGGCCATCTGCGTACGGCGGATAGCGTCTAACCATTGCAAGCTCAATTGCGGAGGCAACGTGCGCAGCTGGCCTTCCTGCGGCAGATTGCGCAGGTGCTGGTAAACCTGTCCCAGACGAAGATAGGTAAGCTCGTCTTCGGGATTGGCCCGCAAGGCGCGGCGCGCGGCGCGAACGGCCAAATACAGCGACGGCGTTTCGAGGAATTGACCATTCACGTAATTTTCGCGGGCCTGCAAGGCCGGCTGCTCCGATGGGAGCGGCCGGCGCAGGGGCTGCACCGCTCCCGGAGGAAAAAGATCGTTATAGGTGCAAGACCAGCTCAGCGCCAGCAAACTGTGGGGCACCGGCCCATGCAGCAGAGAGCTGGCAATGGCCCCCGCTGCTACGGCCCCCTGCCAGGTGCGCGAGTATTTGTAGATTTCACGCGGCAATTCCACGTACTGATAGCGAAAATCGTAGAAAGCGAGGCTGTCACGGTCGCTGGTGAGCGGCGGGTCTGGCCGCCGCCACGCCTCCCAGCAAGCCTGCCACCAATTGCGCGGCAGGGCTGGTTCGACACCGTGCGACGGTGCCGGCTCAGCGTTTGTCCCAAACGCCGAACGCTTGAGATCCAATGCCAGCTGAGGCGAAGGACTTGACGCCGGTTGCTGCGGATCGCGCCAGGCGAAAATGGCGATGCGTCCCCCCAGATGACACAGGACCCACTCTTCCGATTGCAGGAACAAGATCAAGCGAGCAGTCAGGTCGGCCCGTGTATTGAGGGCATCGAAAATCCAAAAACGGACATGCCGATCGTGGAGAATCTTGCGCCAATCCGTTTTCAGGACGGCCAAATCACGCTCAGTCTCTTGTTCAAGTCCCTGGCGGATCGCCAGATAATCCTCCGTGGCCGCGCGGAAGGAAGGCAAACTTGGATCGAGGAAGGCCCGCTCGCCGGGCGCGAACCAGGCCAGGTAATTGGCGATCTCGGCGTACATATTGAACCAGTTCGGCTCCTCCGGCAGCTGCCCGGCTTCGCGCCAGCCGCGGATGGTCTGGGCCATCGCTTGCAGCGACGGATCGACCAGGACGCTCCAGCCGGTGCGATGAAAAGCAGGCTGGCTTTTTTGCAGCCAACCCGGCACCGTGACAATCAGCAGAGCCAGACCGAGCAGCAGCGTCACCACCCGTCCGCCCAGCGACCAATTGCGTCCCGCCCCTCCCTTATCCCTCCCTGTTCCGGAGGGCGATAAAGGGAGGAGCGACGCCCGGCCGAGGCGCCCGGCGGCGAAATCCAGCCAGTTCAAGGCCGTGATGGGACCGGCCACAATGGCGAAGAAAGGAATAGCCCGCCAGTTATACAGGCTCATCAAGGCAAAGCCCGTCCACACCAGCAGCCGCGGCCATGGGACACGCTTGAACAGAAACACGAACGAAGCCAGGCCGAGCAGCAGCAACGGCCAATACGCCAATCCCGCCACGCTCAGGCCGGAGAACGGCTTATAGTAGTCTTTGCTCAAAGGCGAGAGAAAGAGTAAGTGAAATTGCGGATCGTTTTCAAGCAAATTGCCGGTTGCCGTCAGACCGAACTCGGGCGGCAGCGTAAAAGCGCGAACTTGATGTGGATTGATCAGACATGCTGCAATCCCGACAAGGAGCACCAGCCACGCCGCTGCGCCGGAACGAAATGTCCTTGCTGGCGCTTCGGGCTGATGTATCAATCCTCCCACCAGATACAGACCCACGGTCAACGGTCCCAGGAAGAACCACGAATCGCAATTGACCCACAATGCGAACAAGGGCGGCAGCAGCCACCACAACCGCGTTTCCCCCTTGCTAACGATGAAAATGGTTAGCCCCAGAAAAAGGAAAGACAGGCAGGTCGATTGCAGGACGAGGGCGAAACGCGGACTGGCAACGAGAATGGCCAGGGCTGTGCAGACAGCGGGTATCCACAGGCTTTGTCCTGTCCGACGGCTGGCGCCCAACAGCACTGCAGCCAGTACGGTGATCAAGAGCGCTTTGAAGATCACGATGAGAGCACCACTGGCGGGAAGCGAATAGAGCCTGTACATGAGCAGATCGAACAGCCAGGAATGATTGACAAAGTAGGCATCGCCGGCCGTGTAGACAAAAGGATCGACCCCAAACTGGTAACGTCCCTCGGCAAGCAGCCGGCCGATGGCCGCATGGCGGAAGAAGTCGGAGTTGGTCACCGGAAACGACGCGATAAGGAAGGCGAACAGCAGGACGACGACGAAGAGCATGCCGTCGAGCCAACGGAGCAGCCGCAGGAATTGCGACGTCTCCAGGGCCGGCGTCTGGGGCAACGGCGGCAGAGGGACGGCCGGCGTCTCGGTTGTCGGGGGCGATGGTTGCGGGTTCTCGAAAGATGCCATGCGGATTAGCCTCGTGGGGCGAACAATTCAGCAGACACCGGCGTTACGTCATTCAACGGTAGATAGTTGCACCGCCGGGGTCAAGCGACCTTGCCAGCCTGCCGCGCCGCCGGGCTCTCTGTTTCTCTTGCGGGCACTGCGGACTGGTCAAGTTTTGTCTCTTCACTCTACAATAGGTGCGAGCGTCTGTTGCGTTTGTTCTCTCCGTGTTGCAAAGGAGAATGCGGATGTCCCAGGCACGTTGGTTGCTTCTCGTTGTTGCCATTGGCCTGGCTGGTTCGGCCGTGCTTGCGCTGCGGGCTGGTGTTTTCTTCGGAGCGGATAAGACAGCAGCGGCGCAAGCGCCCCCTGAGGACAAGCGCCGCCGCATCGCCGCACCGGAGCTGGAAGGCGGCGTCGCCTGGCTCAATACAGCCGGTCCTCTGCGCCTGAAAGATCTCCGCGGCAAAATCGTCCTGCTCGACTTCTGGACGCTGTGCTGCATCAACTGCATGCATGTCCTGCCCGACCTTGCCAAGCTGGAGAAAAAGTATCCCAACGAACTGGTCGTTATCGGCATCCATACAGCCAAGTTCCCCAACGAGAAAAATACGGAAAGCATCCGCAAAGCTATCCTGCGCTATGAAATCAGTCATCCTGTCGTCAACGACGCCGAGCAACGCATCTGGGAGACGTTCGGCGCGCGTTCGTGGCCGACCTTGTGTCTGATCGATCCAGAGGGTTACGCGGTCTGGGCCGGTTCCGGTGAAGGGCACTATGAAGCGCTGGACCGCGAAATCCGCCGACTCATTCAGATCCACAAAGCAAAGAAGACGCTCAACGACAAACCGCTGAAATTCCAGCTGGCGCGCTTGCAGGAAAATGGCGACAGTCCGTTGTTCTTTCCTGGCAAAGTGCTGGCCGATGCCGCAGGCAAGCGTCTGTTCATTGCTGACAGCACACACCATCGTATCGTCATTACGGATCTCGATGGCAAAAAGATCGCCCTTGCCGGCAGCGGCGAACCCGGCAAGGCGGATGGTCCCTTCGCCGCAGCCCGCTTCAACGATCCACAGGGCATGGCCCTTCGAGGCGACCAACTCTACGTCGCCGATCGGAAGAACCATCTCATTCGCGTTCTCAATTTGAAAACGCAAACAGTCCAGACAATTGCCGGCACTGGCGTGCAAGGCCAGGACCGCGAGTTGGGCGGGCCTGC
>JAJPHU010000039.1 GCA_021325115.1 Planctomycetota bacterium
TGGCTCCCTTGCCTTGACACCTCTACCTCAGCCCTTCCCCATGAGGGGAGAGGAGGTTTGGTCCGCTAGTTCTAAATCAGACTGGGCGGGCAACCAGGTAGGCAATGGAATACCGGTCATCGGCGGCAGGAAACACATTCCTTGGCCGCAAGACGTCTCGCCGAACCTCGTTCCCAACTTCAACGTGACCAATCCATTAGCAGCCCTGTGTCAGGTACACGGCGAACAGCAGCTACACCGGCGCGCTCTTGACCGTCCTGGGTGACGGCAATGTGCGTACCCTCAACCAAGGCATCCGTCAGCTTACCTTGACCCATTGCACGGTCATGGTCGTGGTCGGATCACGCTGCCCGGTGAGGAACAAAGTGCTCGGCTGGAAGGCCGAATCGTCCGGGACTTTGACGCCCTCCGACAGAGGTGCCGCGAAGAGAGACGGCCGGAAGCCGAGCCGGTCAGCGAGGCCCCCAGGAATGCACGGCGCGATGCGTAAAACATAGCTGCTAATATCTCCGTAAAGGTCCATATAGCCCCGGTTTGCCAGGAGTGCATTTGCTCCCAGCAAGCCAGAGGCCATACATTATCGTTATCGTTTGTCCAGATCGATGACGATCTCTTTGGTTTGGCTATCCACGTCGAAGACGAACGGAGAGTTCACGGCGTCGAACTTCCCACCGAACTGATCCTTCTTTTTTTTCATCAGCTCGACAGCGACCCGATACTTGCCCGGGGGCATCCCCTTGCGGGTCTTCCCGGCCGGCCAGAATGTGCCGGTCGCCTGATCGACATCAGCGTAATAGTAATCGGTGGCCGGCTTCCCATCCGGCGGAATCGGGACAAAGGTGATCTCGATGAATTCCCCCTCCGGCGGGACGAACGGCTGGTCACCCTTGAGCAGCTGGCCCTTTGTCCGCAGCAGGCCATCTCTTCCACATCCGGTCATTAAAATGCTCAGTCCGAAGACTGTTAGCGTTAGAGTGTGTCGCATGGTTTGGCCCTCCAGATTAGAAGTCGAAGTTGGTGATGATCTGGCCGTCCGCCTTTGACAGCAACCGGCACCAGTCCAGTTCGGTTATCGAGTTGTGGATGTAGTGGACGCTGCCGTCGGCGAAGCCGACGTTCACCCCGAGACCTGTGTGCATGCTGCGGGACATCGCCGAAGTCATGAGGGTGCCGGAGGTCGTGCACCCCATCCCGAGCGCTGCTCCCTGCGGAGTGCAGTACAAGGCCCCATCCTCCAGTTCATCTCCACCGTCTGCCGGGGTGCCTCCGAGGAAGTTGTTCGGGGTGGGATTGTACGCTCCGCGCCCTGCGTTCACGATACTCGCCCCCGGGAATCCCATCGCCCACACCCCGCGTGGGTCGATCGAGGTCAGGCCGGCGCGGAGTTCTGCCACTATCGCGGTTTGCGATGTACCGTCGCTGATTTGCGAGAGGGTGCAGCCGTAGTTGGACGACATAACAGGACTGGATACCAGTCCGGCGGCACCGGCCACCTGTTTCTTGCTGCTGGGGAAGTTGACTCCGCCGGCAACGTGGTCGTAGTCGTCGTATCCGGCGGTCACCCCATAATTGCCCCGTGCCCACCCGGTCGGAGATCCGGGCACCGCCGGGTTGAAGTAAGGAAGTTGGTTGTTCGCATCTGATGGGCAAAGGAAAATCTTGAGCGAATTGCCGACGATGACCCGCCATGACATGTTGGCCCCTGGGTCCACGTTATTTTGCACGATTGGCACACCAGGGAAAGACGTGACGTTCGCGAAGGTGTAGAGATTATTTTGTTCAATATATGGCAAGAGCAACACGGCCCAGTTCGGTCCAAACGTGCCGTGATACTCCATGTGACAATCGCCTCCGCCGGGTCGCCCCCACGGTACTTGCGAGGCGGGGGGGAACCGATTGTTCGTATCGTGATAATTGTGCAGTCCCAGGACGAGTTGATGGATGTTGTTCTGGCACTGCATTCTGGCAGCAGCCTCGCGTACCTTTTGTACGGCAGGCAAAAGCAAACCAATAAGGATGGCGATGATGGCAATCACCACCAACAACTCGATCAGCGTGAAGGCTCGACGACTTCTCATGGGAATCTCCTGGGCAGGCAGAATGGGGAATAATCCCGGGAAAAAACACGAGCATACGACGCTACCCCTTTTATCCGGGCAAGATGAAGAAATAGAGCAGGTGGTGCGAAAGATCCGCAGAAAGATAGTGAAGATTGCCACAACGAATGCTGGTACATAACCCGGCTTGCCGGGAACTGCATGCCAGCAGGTTTTGCTTCTTGCTTTTGAAACGCTTGTTTCATATAATTGTTTTCAACCGGATAGAGAGGCGAAAAGAAGGAGGAGCCATGACGCCGGAAAACCCACGAGAGCGGTTGCTGGAAGCTGCGGGCGAAATCTTCGCTGAAAAGGGCTTCAAAGGCGCGACGGTGCGCGACATTATCGATCGCGCGGGAGTGAACATCGCGGCAGTTAATTATTACTTCCGCGATAAAAAAAGTCTATATATCGAAACTGTCAAGCATGCAGCTTGTGGTGAATCGGAGGATGCGCATTTGGCCTGGGCACCGGGTACGCCGCCGGCCGAGAAGCTGCGTGATTTGATCCGCTTTCAACTGCTCAAGCTTCTCGATCCGAGCCGTCCGGCCTGGCTGTCGCGCCTCATCATGCGCGAGCTAACCCAGCCCAGCGCCGCCTGTGCTGAATTGGTGCGCGAATACATCGAGCCGAGGAGCAAGGTGCTGCTCGGCATCCTCCGCGAGCTGTTGCCGCCCGGTACGCCGCGGCGCAAGCTTTACCTGACCGCCTTTAGCATCGTCGGTCAGTGTCATTTTTATTGCTCACACAAGCCGATCATCCGCTTGTTGCTCGGTGAGGACGAATATCAGCGTTTGGACCCGGCCACACTGGCGGAACACATCACGCAGTTCACCCTGCGGGCTTTGGGGGCCTAAAAGAACTAACTACAGAGTCACAGAGAACCTGGAGAAAGACACAGAAAAAAGCCATGAACTGGATCGCCTGGAAGATGTTGACCGGCAATCGGGCCAAGTATTATGCCATCATTTTCGGCATCTCGTTCGCCGTTATGCTCATGTCGGAGCAGTCGGCCATCTTCACCGGTCTGATGCGCAACACTACCAGCCAGATCCGCGACATCGCGGGGGCCGACATTTGGGTCATGGATCCCAGCGTGCAATTTATCGATGATATTACTCCCTTATCGGATAATGCCGTGTATCAGGTGCGCGGCGTGCCGGGTGTGGCCTGGGCGGTTAAGTTTTACGATGGCAAGGCCCGTGCTCAGTTTCCGGATGGAAACTTCAAGCAGTTCATCGTGCTGGGCATCGACGACCAAACGCTGGTCGGCGCCCCGCGGAAAATGCTGGTCGGCTCTTTGGCTGACCTGCGCCGACCAGACGGCGTGCTCCTTGATGAAAGCGGCTATCGCTATCTGTTTCCCGGCCAGCCACTCGTAGCCGGCCGCGTTTTTGAGATGAACGATCGCCGGGCCGAGATCGTTGGCATCTGCGAGGCGTCGCCGACTTTTCAGACCTTTCCCGTCGTTTATACCACCTACAGCCGGGCCTTGCGCTATGCCGCCCAGGAGAGGCGCTCCCTGTCATTTGTGTTGGCCAAGGCCGAAGAAGATGTACCGCTGGAAGAAGTGTGTCGCCGTATCGAAGAACAGACCGGATTGCTAGCTATGTCGCCGAGTGATTTCGCCTGGAAGACCATCAAATATTTTCTGATCCAAACGGGTATTCCGGTGAATTTTGGTATCACGGTGCTATTGGGTTTTATCATCGGCGCTGCCATTGCCGGGCAGACGTTTTATTTGTTCACCCTGGATAATCTCAAACAGTTCGGCGCACTCAAAGCGATGGGCGTGGACAACCGGCAGATCGTCCGCATGGTGTTGTTGCAGGGATTGATAGTTGGGGCGTTGGGTTACATGATCGGCCTGGGGTTGGGTTCGGCGTTCATGCAATTGGTAACGTTGCAGCTGCGCAGCCGCGGTCTGCCGCCGGCCAACTTCATGGCCTGGCCGATCCCACTGGGCACCGGCATCGCTGCCGCCCTGATCGTCTTCGCCTCGGCGCTGATTAGTTTGCGCCGCGTCCTCGCCCTGGAACCGGCCGCTGTGTTCCGATGAAAAGAGATGTCATGACCTGGATTGCCATCAAAATGCTGACCGGTGATCGGGCCAAGTATCTTGGCATCATTGCCGGCATTACTTTTGCAGCACTGCTGATTGCTCAGCAAGCATCGATCGCCATTGGTCTGTTGCTGCGCACTACGGCCCATATCCAGGACATCACCGACGCCGACATCTGGGTTATGGACCCCAATGTGCAGTTCATCGATGAGCTTAAGCCGCTCAGCGAAAACGATCTGCATCGTGTCCGGGGCGTTCCAGGCGTGGCCTGGGCAGTGCGTATTTACAAAGGGCAAGGCCGGCTCAAATTGGCCGTCGGCCAGCTCGACAAGAAGAAGGCCAAATATCAACAGTCGATTGTGTTGGGACTCGACGACGCCACGATGGTCGGCGCGCCGCGGGAAATCCTTCTTGGCAGTCTCGCCGATCTGCGCAAGCCGGATGCGGTGATTATCGATGAGAGCGGCTACCGCTATTTGTGGCCCAATGAGCCGTTGGCCGTCGGTCGCGAACTGGAGATGAACGATCATCGCGCCGTCATCGTCGGCATCTGCAAGGCATCGGAAACTTTTCAGACTTTTCCGATATTTTATTGTCTTTATCATCAGGCCATCCGCTATGTGCCGCAGGAGCGCAAGGTGATGTCGGCCATTCTGGTCGGGGCAGAGGAAGGCGTCTCCCATGAGGAAGTGTGCCGGCGTATCATGGCGCAGACGGCGCTTCCCCCCCTTTCTGTCCCTGCGCGCGGGGGGGGCAAGGGAGAGAGCGATCCGCTTCGGCCCGGACTCAAGGCACTGACACATGAGCAATTCATCCGCAGCACGCTGATGTACTTCGTGCGGCGGACAGGCATCGTGGTCAATTTTGGCATCACGGTCAGTCTGGGCTTTCTCGTCGGCTGTGCCGTTGCCGGCCAGACGTTCTACACGTTCACGCTGGAGAATTTACCTCAATTCGGATCGCTCAAAGCGATGGGCGCCAGCAACCTGCGCATCGTCGGCATGGTATTGACACAGGCACTGATGGCGGGACTGATTGGCTATGGTCTGGGTATCGGCGCGGCGGCGCTGTTTGGCGAGATGATGATGGCTTCCAGCCGTTTGGCTTTTTACATGCCCTGGCAGGTGTTGGCCGGCACGGCGGCGGCGGTAGGCATCATCGTCGTGCTGTCAAGTCTGGTGAGCATTTACAAGGTACTGGTTTTGGAGCCGGCCGCTGTTTTTCGATAAGAAGAGCTAACCACCGAGTCACAGAGAACGCAGAGAAAAACGCAAAGAAGAACCCAAACAAATCAAATGAACGGAAACAGAAAACAAGAGACAACATATCGAAAATTCGTTTTACTTTCTCTCGATGTTTTCTTCTCTCTGGGTCTCTGTGACTCGGTGGTCCGTTAAAGGGAGAACGAACGATGGGCAGCGCAGCAGCGGTCGAACGAGCCGTGATCTGCCGGGGCGTCACCAAGGATTTCGGCGAAGGCGAGACCAAGGTACGGGCGCTGCGCGGCGTCGATCTGGAAGTACACCCGGGCCAGATGACGCTCTTGGTCGGGCCATCCGGTTGCGGTAAGACGACGCTGATTTCGATCATCGCCGGTCTGCTCGATGCGACAGTTGGCGAGGTAACGGTCCTGGGGCAAAACCTGCGTCAGCTGCGCGGCCGCGAATTGGTGCGTTTTCGCGGCCGATACATCGGCTTCGTCTTCCAGCAGTATAATCTGCTGCCGGCGCTAACAGCGGCAGAGAACGCGGCGGTGCCGCTTGTCATCGCCGGTTATAAGCGGAGTGCCGCCGTGGCCAAGGCTGGCGCCATCCTGGAAGCGGTGGGCATGGCCGATAAGATCAATGTATTACCAGCGCAGCTGTCCGGCGGTCAGCAGCAGCGCGTGGCCATCGCGCGGGCGCTGGTACATGAGCCGAGATTGCTGGTCTGTGACGAACCGACCGCTGCCCTGGATGCGCAGTCTGGCCAGGTAGTGATGCAATTACTGCGGCGTGTGGCCGTGCAGCCGGACCGGGCTGTCATTGTCGTAACCCACGATAACCGCGTCTTCGGCTTCGGCGATCGCATCGTATATATGAACGACGGGATTATCGACAGAGTGGAAGAACGCTCCGTAGCCAAAAATTAACCACCCAGGCGCCCAGGATGCCAGGGGGTTTTGTTGGGAGGTGCACAATGAGCCAGCGATTGGGCAAATATCTGTTGCCGCTGTTTGCGCTGGGCATGTTGGCGTTCGCTATTTATCACGTCATCCAGGCGCAGCAAAAGCCGCCCAAGCCACCGCCGCCCGTGGAGCCGGCGCGGACACCGTTCAGCCGTACTGTCGCTGGTGCCGGCATCGTCGAGGCCCGCAGTCAAAATATCGCTGTCGGCTCGGCCCTGCCCGGCGTGGTGCTCAAGGTATGGTCGCCGGAAGAATTGGGACTGCCGCCCAAGTCCACCCTGATGCCCTGGGAAGCGCTGATCGGCCAGTATGTCAAGCAGGGCGATCCGCTCTTCCGCGTCGATGATCGGCAACTCAAGGCCACTCTCGCCTTCCACGAGGCCAACTTGGCCTCCGCGCGGGCGCAGCTGGCGAAGCTGGAACAGATGCCAAGGCCGGAAGAATTAGCTGTCAGCAAGGCCAAGGTCGAGGTCGCCGAAGCCGCCGTCGAGCTGCAACGCGACTTGGCCGAACGCGATGCCAGGTTGATCGCCTCCGCCGCCACCACAGACGAACAATACCGGCAGCATCAATTGAGTTTGCGGATGGCCCTGCGGCAGTTGGCGCAAGCGAAAGCAGATCTTGCCCTGACGCGAGCCGGAAGTTGGGAGGCGGACAAAGAGATTGCCCGCGCCGCCGTCAAGCTGGCTGAGGCCCAGGTACAGCAAGACAAAACCGACATCGAACGCGCTATCGTCCGCGCTCCGGTGGACGGCGTCGTGCTCCAGGTGAACGTTCGGCCTGGCGAGTATGTCGGCAACACTCCCAATGCGCCCCTGGTCGTGCTGGGGGCGGTTACGGATTATCTCCATGTCCGCGTGGACATCGACGAACACGACATTCCGCGTTTCCAGCCAGGCGCTCCAGCGGTGGCCAGTCTACGCGGTGCTCCGGACAAAAAGTATCCGCTTACGTTCATCCGTGTCGAGCCGTATGTGATCCCGAAAAAGTCGTTGACCGGCGACAATACGGAGCGCGTTGATACGCGGGTTCTGCAAGTGATTTATGCGCTGAAGCCGGAAGGTAAACCAATCTACGTCGGCCAGCAACTTGATGTGTTCCTGGATGTGGGAGCGGTCGAGCAAAGGATGGCGCCGCCGGAATCATCCGAAAGGTAAGGAGAGGGGCCTCCCAGAAAGCAGGCATTTACTGGCGAACAGCTGTTAGCCGGCTGGTAGGGCGAGGTAACCAGTCGGCTAACGCCGGCCGTTTGTCTATTTTCGAAATTAGAGACCGTTCTTGCCGTTGAATCCGCCCATTCCCTTGCCGGCAAATCCCCCCATGCCACCGCCCATGCCGCCCAGCCCCATCGCGGAAATGCTGCCCGTGCTCAGTCCGCCCAGGGACATGCCGCCCATGCCCGTCATGCCCACCGTGCCGACGCCTAGGCCGATGGGGCCGCCTATCCCGCCTATACCGAGGCCGCCGCCCATCATACCCCGGGCCGCGAACATAGCCCAAGGGGCGCCAGTGGTGTCGGACAAGGCATTGGTCGTCATCGGCATCAATGTAGGCATGGGCGGACCAATGATTCGGCCGTTGTTGGGGAGAAAGGTGCCGATGTTGATGTAAATAAACTGGGTAGTGAAAGAGCCGCTGACGCTGGCGCCGGCGGAGCCGCCAGTGAGGCCCAAAGCGCCTCCGGCCGAACTACCTGCACTGGCCGTACCACTGCCGCTAATGATCGGCACGGCGATGGTCGGCCAGCCCGGTGTGCCGCGAAACCCGGCCGAAACGCCGAACGGCGGGGCGCCGAACTGAGCCTGCACCCAGGTCGGCCCCAGCAGCAAGGAGAGAACGAAAGCTAACCCGCATACGTACCCGATTTGCACGAGGCGTGAAAGGGAAGGCATAGGGACTCCCGCTTTTAGAGAAGCGCCGGAAATGTCTTGGCGTATCGCCCGACTCCAGCATTCAAATATTGGGTTACACTCACTGCGGCAAGAGTCGTTGCTCCCGGGGAGACGAAGTAACAACTGCTGCGCTGCGATCCATTGTGAGGACTGACATAAACATTGTCAATGCAATTTCTCCAAAAAATTCGTTTTTTCGATCTAGGGACCAGATAGGGACCAAACGGCCTTAGGCAACCAAAAAGGGGTTGCGGTTCCCAATCCGCGTAAAGAATGGGTGGTTTCCTATGATCCTCAGTTGGCGATCGTGCCTATGAGCCTGTGGAAGGTCAGCGACGACGTTATGCAGCGGCACCTTGTGGTGCGGCTACTGTGACCAGGTAGGCCGCTCAGCGTTTCAGCATCTGCCGCGTCATTGGGGTATGGGAGCGGCGGCTGTGTCGGCAGGACTTCACTCCCCCAGCGACCGCTGCCCTGGCACTTCCCACCAGGACTGCGATACGGCGGGTTCACTCAAGGAGCAAGACCAGCAGCTGCTTGGCCGTTGGCGTGGGCTTGGTTCTCTGGATGGGAGGTGCAGTGGGCCGCCTCGGCGGCCAGGGCGCGGTGGTGGGCGTCGGCTTCGCGGTGACGGCCCAGAACGCGGTACAGAGTGACGAGGCGTTGCCGAGCCAGGGTGCGCAACTGCCGTGAGGCCGGAGACTCGTCCGTGGCCAATTCCAAGACCCGCAGCAAACACGACTCGGCGTTGAGGGCGTCGCCTCCTTGATGCAACAGATCGCCGTGCAACAGCAGCAAGTGGGCATCATGCGGGCAGTGCAAGCAACCGGCTCGGGCCGCCGCCAACGCCTCTCGCAAACGCCCCGTGCGGACATACAACACGGTCAGATTACGCCACGATTCCGCCTGGCCGGGATCGATCGCGACGATGCGGCGTAACTGCGGCTCGGCGGCGATTTCGTCGCCCGATTGCAGCAGGACGTGACTGAGAAGCACATGGGCCGGCAAGTGGTTCGGCACTTGACGGAGGACTTCATCGAGCCGTTGCCGGGCGGCGGCGAAGTCGCGGCGGGCCAGGTGCATCCGCGCTTGCAACACAGCGGCATCGACGGGAGCATGCGGTTGCAATTCGGCGAGGAGTGTTTCCAACTCGGACCAGCGTTCTTGGCGCAGATACAGTTCGGCCAGTCCGATGCGGGCGGGGTGGAATTGCGGCGCTTCGGCGAGGATGGTGCGCCAGTGTTTTTCGGCGTCGGCGAGGTTTCCCTCGTCGCGATCGAGCAGGGCCAGGTGGTGTCGCGCCAACGGCCCCCGCAAACCTGCATCGACACTGGTAAAGGTGCCGTCCGTCCACATCTCCCTCCCCCCTGGTGGGGGAGGGGTGGGGTGGGGGGCGCTTATTTCCCTCCCCCCTGGTGGGGGAGGGTAAGGGTGGGGGGTATTCGCTTCTCCTACCAGGGACGAGGAAGCCAACAATCGCATCCAACACGACCGCGCCCCAACGCGATCGCCCCGCTGACGGCATAGTTGCCCCTTAAGAAACAGCAACTCAGGATCTTCCGGATGGCGGACGTGCCCCGCCTGGCACACGGCCCAAGCCTGCTCGAACTGGCCGAGCTTGTGATGACACTGCGTTAGCAGTGAATATAGCTTCGGCGTAATGGAGTCGGCATTGTGCGAATGCTGCAAGCTACGTTGCAACAGAGGAATGGCCTCGGCAATGCGCCCCAGGTCGGCATAGGCCCAGCCGAGGTTGAACAGCGTAAACGGATCGTGGGGCCGCTCGGCCAAGTCCAGATGCAAGAGCCGCAGGTTGCGTTCCAGTTTCCTGTAGCGCAGAGTCGGGTCGGTGTAGCCGGTGTGTGTGATGGCAATATCGGTGAAGCGGACGGCGTGTCCGACTCGCTTGATAGCGGGCAGAATCTGTTCGTGAACACGGTAATCCCACCGAATGGCCGGGTGATTGCGGAACAGCCGTACATGATCGACGTTGGTGGCCGTGCTGCTGGCCTGGCCAGACACGCACACGCACTTCATGACATACGCAGTGTTGTCGTTGCCTAAGCCGGCGAGCAGTTGGCGGAGTTTCGCGCGGTTGGCATCGTCGAGATATTCATCGGCATCGAGCCAGAGGAGCCATTGCCCGGCGGCATGGCGGATCGATTCATTGCGTGCAGCGGCGAAGCTATCGCACCAGGGAAAATCGAAGACGCGCGCACCATACTGCCGGGCGATCTCCTTGGTGTTATCGCTGGAACCAGTATCCACAACGATGATTTCATCCACCAGATCGCGCACCGAAGCAAGGCACCGCCCCAGCGTGGCCGCTTCGTTCTTGACGATCATCGTGAGCGAAAGGCGTGCGGTCATGATGCAAGACTCCGATGGCGGATCACCTATTCAGGGTTGGATCAGTTCGCGTTGCCCCTTCTTGCTTCTTGACAGATTGTCTCGCAAAAAACGAACGGGCACCAATTGTTGACTATTCTTCAGCCCGTGAACGATTACATCTCGAGGCTATCATAGTACCTGGACCACTTTTGGGGGAGTATTCCATTTCTCCGCTTCATCAGAGAAATGTCCTTACGAACACCCAATCCACATCGTCAGGAAAGCGAAATCTACTGAGACTTGGCCAGAATACAATGGGCAATCCACGCAGACTAAAAAGAGCACGATAAGCTGCTTCTCGTACCAGAGTAGGTTCTGATTCTTCAAAGACCAACTCAGCAAAAAGTCTTCCAATCCGAACATCATTGCTCTCACCATAGTATGCGCCTAGACAAGAAACTGCACAACCTCGCACCTCGGGGTCCGAATCTTCTCGTATAAGCTTCTCGCACTTTATGGCGAACCTTTCATCTGGTCCCCAATGATGATCAATCAAGCAAATAGCAATACATCGATTTTTCGGGTTAGGATCGTCAAGATATCGCTCAGTCTTAGCCCGGCTTTCTAGCATCTCGTATAAAATTGGACCTGCCATTTCTTTGAATTGTTCTTGAAGCTTAACTCCCAAAGGAATCAGATTGCGCTTCATTTGTTCGAGATGCTCGCGCAATCGGGATAATTCTTCTCTGTCTTTATTTTTAGGAGCGTTCGACATATCTCACCTCTGGTACACTAGCAATATTGTGATTGTGTTTTCATCTATGTTAGTGGCGCTCAATGCGGCAATTGTCTCAGCAACTCATCGATCTGGCGCCAAATAGCTTCGTACTCTTTCTGCATCTCCATCCATCTTAGGAAATTTTGTTCTCTATTCATTGCTTCCTGAAGATCCAACTGTCGTTGATTTAATTGCTCCAATTGTTGGCGTACTGTGAGTGCTCCAGCTCCCCCAAGACCAAGCCAGCCTGCGACAGCCTCAGTGGCCCACAAGGTTAATGTAGCCAACACAGGCCCCCCAACGCCAAGCGTAAAACCACCAATGGCCGCTTCCGTTGGGTTATCTGCATAGAAGCCTCCATAGATGAACCCGATGATACCTCCAGCCAAGGCACCGAGTCCCGCTCCTGGCCCGAATGCAGCTCCACCTATGGCACCACCCATTGCGCCATATCCTGCCCCATTGATTGCATTCCCCCAGTTAAATTTGAACTCGCCACAAGGATCATTGCTTGATGTGGGATTATTAAAAACATAGCGATACAGATTCGTATCGCCCGCCTTGAACCCCAACAGATCCTGACTAGTCCACCTCCCATCGGCTGGATCGTAGTACCGGCGGCCAAACTGATCGTTGCCTGTAAGCGAATCATATGCACCGCCTGCGTATAAGAACCGTGGCGCGTTGGCGGCGTTCGTTTGGCTGATAATATTACCATACGGATCGTAGGTGAGCGCGTCCAGCACGTTGCCGCTGCTATCCACAACCTGGCGGATCGAGTGGATATTGTCCGTCAGGAACCATTGCACAGTGCCGTTGGCATTCACCTGGCCGTAGAATTGGCTCAACGCATGGGGATTGTACAGGTAACGTTCGGTCAGTTGGCCGTTGCCGTTGAAATCCAGGTACGGATTGGCACCGTCGTACACCGTGTACAACTGCGGCGTGCCGTTCAGCGATACAGCAATGCGGTTGTTGTTGATGTCGTAGGTGAATCTTTCGTCGTTGAGGACATTGTTGTGATTGTCCTCTTGCTTCACCTCCACCAAGCGATTGCGATAGTCCCAGGTGTAATACGTCACACTGCCGGTGGCAATATTCGTCTGCGATGTCATGTTGCCGTCTTTGTCATACGTGTACTTATACGTCCCATCGCTCAGCAACTCGTTGTCCGTCCCTGTCTGATAACCCGCCATCGTCCGGTTGCCGTTGGCGTCGTAACTGGTAACCCTTCACGGGTTGAAAAACAGATGTCCAGTGTATAACTTGGCGACAGAAACCTCAAA
>JAJPHU010000320.1 GCA_021325115.1 Planctomycetota bacterium
GCGGCAAGACGCCGGACGCCGCGCTTCCGGCCGTGGTCTCTTCCAAGTTGGCGAGCATCTCCTCGACTTCTTTCTCGGAGACGGCCTGCTCCTCAGCGACCACCTCACCGCTGGGCGGTTCTTCCATCAGCGATTGCAGAGCAATATCACTGGCTGACGGCGACGGTGGCTCCGGCTTGACCACATCTTCCACCACAGCGCCTTCGGAAAGGGCTGTGCCAGAATTGCTGGCCACTTCCTCCAGAAGCACTTCGGATTCGCCCTCGACTACCTCTACCGGCGCGCTGCCGAGATCCACTACCGAATCCGAAGGGGTGGCTTCCGGCGCACTGCCCAGACTCACCACAGAATCTGCAGGGGTGGCCTGGGGCTGCGGCGACACGCCCGTTTGCTCTGCCGGTCTGGCCAGCTGCGTGGCACGCTCGTCGCTTCGGCTGACCATTTGAGTCTTTTTGGCGGCCGCACAGTGAGGGCAGGCCGTCAGGTTGTCCGCATAGTCCTGGTTGCATACATTACAGTGTTTCGCCATAGCCTGTTCCACTCCGCTTTTGAGGTGTGTACTCTGAGATAGTTTTCCCGTGCGGGAGAAACCGCCGGATTATAAAAGCATCGAAATGGGGGCGGTCTTTAGTGCTAGCGGACATTTTCCTCCCCACAAAGGGGAGGAAAATGTCCGCTAGCACTTTATAATCCGAAGCGGCCTCACTGTTGCCCTATTTTCTCGATTTTACCAGGAGAAGACAACGGAATTCCGCCATTTTGGGCAATTCTCCGACGGCGCAACCACTACTCTTGCTGCAATCCACAAAGCCGGACGATCCACTCAGCGAAGTTAGGATAAGCCGTTCTTAGTGCATCTGGGTTCGCCGCTTCATAGTCGGCAAAATCGAAACCGGGCGTCATGGTCGTGCCCAAAAGTGCGAAAGCACCGCCGGCACGCAATAGGCTTCCCTGCCAAACGCCGGCCGGCACCACTATTTGCACATGTTGTCCCGCCTGAAGGTCTGGGCCAAGTGTGAAGAAGCGCCCGCCGTCTTCCGGAGTGGGACCGAGTTGCAACATCTCCACGGGGTCGCCGAGATAGAAGTGAAAAATTTCCTCGGTAGGCAAGCGATGTAAGGCCGAGAAAGTATCCGGCGTCAGCAGATAATAAATGGCTGTGCTGGCCGAGCGCGCGGCGGGATATCGTGGTACGAGGACATTAGCTGGCAGTTGTAGAGAAGAGCGATAGGTTTCGCGGTACCAGCCGCCCTCGCGCGGCAACGGTTGCAGATGTAGCAGGCGGATAAGCTCTTCGGCGCTGAGCATAGGCAATTCCCTTTGACATATAGTTTCTTTGTAGTTGGATGTGTGCAAAGCAGTCGTTTGTCGCTTCCCTTACAGCTGCTGGACAACACCGCAGGGCACACTGCCCGCGTGCCCATTTTCAGGCACGCGGACAGCGTGCCCTGCGGTGTTGCTCGTCAGTCCTTACAGGGACTTCTACCGTATCGAGACTGCTTCGGTGTTGGTTCTCGCCGTCTCCCACAGCAGACGCAATCCGCGCATCGGGACAGGTGCGAGTATAGCTCTTCCTCCGGAGAACCCTTATCTCGCTGCTACAGTTTTCGGGCTCGCTTCCTTGGCAGAATCTTTCCGCACCAACCGTATTTGGTGCAGATGCTTGACGGGAAAGCGCCAATCCGGCGGGACACTGGTATCGGTGACACCGCTCGCCAGCATCCACTCAGATTGACTCGGATCGGGACGAACCGTTGCTCCGATGGGTAGCTTCATCGGTTCGCGCGTGGGAGCGGGGGGCATTTCTTCCGGGGCGCTCAGCTTGTGGTAGTCGTAGGACAGACAGAACAACTCACCGCTGGCCCTGGCTTTGTCCCAATCGATTTGGCCAGCCCACCAAACGCGGTCACCGTATTGTTCCAGATACCAGCGAAATAGCGAATCCATCTCTTCAGGCTTGTTCAGCACCACGATGGGAGCGCCCGAACGCACCTCGGCTGCGAGAGCTTGCATGACTTGGCGTGTCCACAATGCCTCCAGGGTGCGGTAGGGATGGACCACATCGCGGACGATGCCGCAGACGCCCACGAACAGAAGCAGTGTACAAACGCCGATGATCCAACGGCGGCGAAGTGTTGCAGAGCGGAAGCGTTCCAGAAGGACAGCGGCGCCCATGCCGGCGCTGAGGCAGATGGCGGGAGCGAGGTGCTGGCACAGCCGACACGAAGCGCCATAGGGATAACGGCGCAGTACAGCAGCGAGCAAACCCAGACCGAAGGGCGCCAGACATAGCACCAACAAGTCTCGGCGTCCCGACGTCCAGAAATGCCAGGTGCCTACCAGGAACAGAAGCGTCGTCAGTGTACTGCCGCCGTCCTGCGCACCGATGGGGAAAGCCATCATCTGTCCTGTGTGCGCGAAAATCAGCCATTTCATCAGGGCCAACGGCTGCGCGGGCGGGAAGCCCTCGGCCCAGAAAGCTTGCATGCCCTGTTCCGTTGTCGCGCCTTTGTCCGGCGAATGCAACTGATTCTGGCCGGCGATGAGATAATGACTCAAGAAAGCAGCGAGCAACACAATATTGTAGACACTCCACAAAAGCCGTATTTTCCCCCCCTGTCGCCAGGCCGCCGTCATGAGAGCGAGACTGATCGCGCCGGCCACAAAAACGACCGGATAGGAGCTAAAGAGCGCCAGCGGCGTCCCCAGCGTGAGGAAAACCAGCCAGCGCACTTGTTGGGGACATTGCAGCCAGCGAACGGCAGGCAGCAACAACAACAGCGACATGAACAGATCGAGCGCATACGGCTTGGTGAAAGCCCCCATCGACACCGGCCAGATGGCGACGGCCAGGAAACCCACCGCTATCGTCTGCGCCAAAGGCGGCAGCGTCGCCCGCGCCAGCCGCCAGAACAAAACCAACGATGCCATCCCGGCCACAAATGGTAACAGACGCATCGAGAATTCCGAGGCGCCGAACAAGCGCAGCGAGGTCAATTCGCCCCACAGAAACAACAGCGGAGCCACCTGGCAATTGCGCAGCTCGCGCGTCAGGCCGAGATAATCCAACTCCAGGAAATTCAGACAAATGAACGCTTCGTCGTCCCATATTGGGAAACGCAGCAGATAACGTACCAGGCGCCAGAGGACGCCGATGGCGAACAGAAGTAGTGTGAGCCGGCGGAGCAGCACATGATATTGCCATTCATCGCTGGCATCCGAGCCGCAGGGAATCGTGGCCATGACTCGCCACCTCCGCATTCGATAGAATCGTCCTCTATCGAACAATCATCGGATGAACGAGTTGTATACTTAAAAGTGTATGGCCTCAGTCGAAACAGGAACTTACCTTTCGTGCCGCCCAGTGTGTTCGACAGCTGCCACGCCAGCACGTAGCAACCGAACCCATCGAGGATCGCCGCCAGGTACAGGCCCCTCCTCGAGCGATCGACTCAACGTCGCGACGCCGGCCACAGCTCAGCGCCATAGCGCGCCGTGGTCTGCAAATCTTCCTCGATGCGCAGCAATTGATTGTACTTGGCGATGCGATCGGTGCGGCTGGCCGAGCCAGTCTTGATCTGGCCGGCATTCGTGGCCACGGCGATGTCGGCGATGGTTGTGTCCTCTGTCTCGCCGCTGCGGTGGCTGATGACGGTGGTGAAACCGTGGCGGCGAGCCAGCTCGATACAGTCGAGCGTCTCCGTCAGCGTGCCAATCTGGTTCACCTTGATGAGAATGCTGTTGCCGGCTCCCTTGGTGATGCCGTCGCGCAGACGCTTGGTGTTGGTAACAAACAGGTCATCACCGACCAGCTGTACTTTGCTTCCGAGCTTGCGTGTCAACTTTTGCCAGCCGTCCCAATCGTCCTCAGCCAGACCGTCCTCCAGCGAGCGGATTGGCCAGCGCTGGCACAATTTCTCCCAGAGGTCAATCATCTCGTCCGACGAGGCGATGCGGTCAGGCTGGCTTTTGAAAAAACAGTAGCCGGTTTTGCCCTTTTTCTTGGCCTCGTCGAATAGCTCCGTCGTAGCTGGATCGAGGGCGAAAACGATGTGGTCGCCGAGCTTGTAGCCGGCTTTCTCGACTGCCGTGGCCAAGAGTTCCAGGGCTTCATCGCTGCTTTTGACATTAGGAGCGAAACCGCCCTCATCGCCGACAGCGGTGCTGAGATGGCGATCGTGCAGCACGTTTTTGAGATGGTGAAACACCTCAACCCCCATACGCAGAGCGTCGCGGAAGGTGGCGGCGCCTAGCGGCATAATCATGAATTCCTGGAAATCGACGTTGTTGTCGGCGTGCTTGCCGCCATTGAGGACATTCATCATCGGCACCGGCAGATAACGGGCATTGCTCCCACCGAGATAGCGATACAAGGGCAGGCCCGTCGAGGTAGCGGCAGCGTGGGCGACGGCCAGCGAGACGCCGAGCATGGCATTGGCGCCCAGCTTCGCTTTGTTGGCCGTACCGTCCAGATCGAGCAAAAGCCGATCGAGAGCGGCCTGTTGAAGGGCATCCTGGCCCTGTAAGCACGGAGCGATGGTATCGTTGACATGATGGACCGCTTTTTGTACCCCTTTACCGAGATAGCGTGATTTGTCGCCGTCACGTAGTTCCAGGGCTTCGTGGGCGCCGGTGCTGGCGCCGCTGGGAACAGCAGCCCGGCCTACGGAGCCGTCACGCAGGATCACCTCCACTTCAACGGTCGGATTGCCCCGGCTATCCAGGATTTCGCGGGCATGGATACTTTCAATGATGCTCATGTCAAATCTCCTGTAGAACCTCTACTCAAAGGAACCACCAAGACGCCAAGAACACCAAGAAAAGAATAAGAGAAAAAAGAAAAGTGAAAACTACCGAATTCTAGTGGCTTATCTATTTTTCTCTCTTTTTTGTCTTTTTTTGGCATTCTTGGCGCCTTGGTAGTTCACTTGGATAGTGCCTCTAACGACGGCAAATTGCCAGCAGCGTCGAATTCCAATGGGCGCGGCGAGCTGAGGACTGCGAATTCGGTCTGCCGCTCCTTTTCTTGCAGGCATGGCTCGGACACGTCCAACTCTTCCAGCTGCATAGTATTGCGGATGCGCAGAATGCGGGCCTGTTCCGGCGCGCGGGTGCCGATGATGGCCAAGGCGGCATCGAGGACTTCGCGATCGGTAGCGAAATGTACCGGCACAAAGGCGCCTTCGGGATAGCCGGCTGTCAGGCAATTGATGACGGTGGCGCGATAATCCATCTGCTGCACCAGCCGCGTAGACGTGAAGTCCGCCAGGCCGATGCCGGCAGCGTTGCCGTGCGTTTTTGCGCTCAGACCGCGAACGTAGATCAGCCGCATGGCCGGAATGCCCTCGGGCGGCGGCTGATTGCGAAAAGCACGTTTGCGGCCGACGACATTGGTATCCATTCCAGAGCCGCTGATGTTCTTGCCAATCTCGTCTACGATGAGCAGATCGGCCTTGCGCAGTGGCAGCCGCATCAACAAACGCTTGGCCTCGATCAACAACCGCTCTTCCCGTGCCTCGAACGCTTCCGGGGCCACGCCTTCTACAAACGCCGTCTCATCATAGGCATTTTCGACGAGAGCCAAACCAAAGGTGATGGGGGCCGATTTCATCAGCGTGCGGCCAATCGAACGGACGACGCGATCGAAGGGATGATCGAGGAGGATGCGGTGGTAGAGGAGAGCGCCGGCGTGCTTGCCCAGGCCGATCATCATCATCTTCAGCAAGCCGCTTTCGATGGGGCCATGAAAACCGGTGTGCGGTTTGATGCGGGCGATGACGCCGATATGATCGGACTCGGCAGCGATACGATCGAGCAGCACCGGAAAGCCCTCGACTGTCGTGCCCACTTGCACTGTTTCCATCGACGCGCGGATCGGCACGCCGACAAACTCTTCGGTAATGCCGTAGCTTTCGAGGATGCGCCGCTGTCCCTCGGCGGTACCCCCGCCGTGACTGCCCATGGTCGGAATGAGAAACGGCTTGGCACCAAGCTTCTTGAGGAAGGCAGCCGTACTACGGAGGATAAGCGGAATGTTAGCGATGCCGCGACTGCCGGCTGTCAGCGCCACCGTGTGGCCGGGTTTGATGCGCCGCGATAAGTCGAGTGATTCTAGGGCGGAGACGACAGCGGTAGGGACATCCGTAATCTGCGGCCGCTCGAACTGTTGACGGATGCGAACCATGCGAGGATAGATCATGGCGTACCTCGTTGACAGCTATCCGCTCTGCACAGGGGCGTAAGAGCTAGCGGACCAAACCTCCTCTCCTCTCGTGGGGGAGGGCTGAGGTAGGAGGTGTCAAGGCAAGGGAGCCA
>JAJPHU010000082.1 GCA_021325115.1 Planctomycetota bacterium
GTTAAGCTATCGGCATCGATGCCGTGCCGCGCCACCACCGTGGCGCTCATGCGACCGATTAGCCCAATGCCTGTTCGCGGATCGACAATGTGTGAATAGCGCTTGCCATCGATCTCGACGTGCTGCTCGGCGTCGCCGGAGGTGGAGACAGCAGCATGGTGGAGGATCAGCCGCCCCGGATCTTTCTCGCCGGGCAGGGTGGCGATGGCGATTTTCCAGCCGTCGGCGCCGGGGGGGGGGCCGCTGACGGCGATGTCGCCGCCGGCCGCCACCAGAGCGCGCTCGATGCCGTGTTTTTTCACCACCGCCAATGCCTCATCGGCGGCGTAACCCTTGGCGATGCCGCCCAGATCCAGCTGCATTCCGGCCTTGAGCAGCTGCACCGTGCGCTTGTCTTTATCGAGCCGGACGTTCTGCCAGCCGACCAGCGCTCGCGCTGCGGCCAGTTTTTCTGCATCAGGCAGCTTGCGGCGTTTGCGAGCCAGACGCCACAATTTGACCACGGGACCGACCGTTACGTCGAAAGCGCCGCCGGATTGGCGAGACACTTCTTGGGCTTTAGATAAAACAAAGAACAACTCGGCGCTGACCGGCACAGGAGGACCGCCTGCCTGGGCGCACAGGCGCATCAATTCGCTGGTGTTATCGTAGTCGCTCATGATAGCATTAAGGGATGCGATGCGAGCGAAAGCGTCCGTGGCTGCCTTGCGAGCCGTGTCTTCGTCCGGAGCATAGAGAATGATCCGGAAGCGTGTGCCCATGTGCGGTTCGGTGAACTCGTAGCGGGTCAGGACCGGTTCCGTTCTGCCCAAGAAGACCATGGCCAGGAAGCCAAAGAAGCACGAACGCATGGTGTTTATCTCCTTACAGGAATGGTCAAAAGGAACCGCCAAGGCATCAAGAACACCAAGATTAAGGAACAGTAAGAAGAAGGCAAGGATCCGATTAGCTGTGTTATGAAGTTTCCCGGTTTTTCTTTTTCTGTTTTTTCCTCGTTCTGTTCTTGGCGTCTTGGTGGTTCAATTGGCTTAGAGGTTTTAACGATCGTTTTGAGCAACTTTTGTGGAGCTTATCACAAATGAAGCGAGGGATACAGTTTTCCGTGTTCTCCAGTTTTGGCTTATTACTCTCGACCTTGTGGCAGATCCCTGCTGCGCCGGAAGCAAGTCGGGTCCGCGCCGAAGCACCGGCCAGTCCCCATCAATCGTACACCGAGACTATCCCCGGCACGCAGGTCAAATTCGACATGATTGCCATCCCCGGCGGCGAATTCCTTATGGGCAGTCCGCCCAGCGAGAAAGACCGTAAAGATGACGAGGGGCCGCAGCATCTTGTCCGCATTCGCCCCTTCTGGATGGGCAAATATGAAGTGACGTGGGATGAATTCGACCTATACTGGCGCGCCAAACCGGGCCAGAAAGAGGACAAGGAGCCAGACGAACCCAAGGATGCCGATGCCGTCACCCGGCCGACGCCGCCCTACGCCGACGAGACCTTTAAGAAAGGCCGTGAAGGCCATCCGGTGCTCGGCATCACCTGGCACGCCGCCATGCAGTATTGCCGCTGGCTATCGCTCAAGACCGGCAAACAATACCGCCTGCCGACCGAGGCTGAGTGGGAGTACGCTTGTCGGGCCGGTACCAAGACGGCCTATTTCTTCGGCGATGATCCCAAGCAACTCGGTGATTACGCCTGGTTCGCAGACAATGCCGATGAAAAGACGTATAAAGTCGGCAGTAAAAAGCCGAATCCGTGGGGCTTGTATGATATGTACGGCAACGTCTCGGAATGGTGCCTCGATCGCTACAAGAAAGACGCCTACGCCGTTTTTGCGCGCGACAAGGTAACGCTCTCGCCGGTGTTGCTGCCGAATAGCGCACGTTATCCGCACGTGGTCCGTGGCGGCTCCTGGGGCGATGAGGCCAAGGATTGCCGCAGCGCCGCGCGAGTTGCCTCCGAGCGCGATTGGCTGCGCCAAGACCCGCAGCGGCCGCAAAGCATCTGGTGGATGACCGACGGTGATTTTGTCGGCTTCCGACTGGTGCGGGCCGTCGAGGAACAGGACAATTTGAAAAACTTTCGCTCCCGGATCACCCTCCAGAGTCCGGATGAGTAAACTTAGAGCTAGCGAACCAAACCTCCTTTCCCCTCGTGGGGGAGGGCTGAGGTAGGAGGTGTCAAGGCAAGGGAGCCCAGGAGGGGTGTCCCCCCACCCCAACCCTCCCCCACAAGGGAGGGAAAAGACCCCCAACCCTCCCCCACAAGGAGGGAGGGAAAAGACCCCCGACCCTCCCCCATAAGGGGGAGAGGGAAAAGTCCGCTAGCCCTTAACCACGGAGGATACGAATAGAAGAATTGCGGATAAATAGAGAAGAATATTTTCCGTAGCCGCCTTCTAATTCGTGTTATCCGTGCCGCCCGGGGTTGGTTCTCCTTACCTTCTTTAGGGAAGCATGATATGAGCAAGATCACTCAGAACTCAGCACGCAGAACTCAGAACTCGCAAGCCACACGACGCGACTTCCTGAAAACAACAGCAGCGGCCAGCGCTGTCGTGGCCACGCAACTGGGGCTTCCGGCCGTACATGCGGCTGGCAGCGACCGGATCAAGGTTGGACTGATCGGTTGCGGCAATCGCGGCCGTGGAGCCGCCGAAAACGTGCTTTCTTCCGCGTCAGGTGTTCAGATCGTTGCCTTGGGCGATGCATTCGCGGAGCCTCTCAAAAATGCCTGCGAGTTACTGACGAAATTCGTCCAGCGACAAGAAATCAAGGACCGCGACAACACGGTCGATCTGCCGGAGTCGCGCTGCTTCGTGGGGCTGGACGCCTATGAGAAGGTAATTCGCTGTCCGGAAGTCAACTACGTGATCTTGGCCACGCCCCCCGGTTTCCGGCCCATCCATATCGAAGCAGCTGTCGCCGCCGGCAAGAACATCTTCGCTGAGAAGCCAGTAGCTGTGGACGGTCCCGGCATCCGCAAAGTGTTGGCTGCCTGCGAAGAGGCCAAGAGCAAGGGCTTGGCCATCGCCGCCGGCACGCAGCGCCGCCATCAACGGGCCTACCTGGAAACCCTCCAGCGTATCCGTGACGGGGCCATCGGCGAACTGGTCGGCGGCCGCTGCTACTGGAACACCAATACCAACACCAAGCGATTGGCCAAACCGGGCACGCCCGATGTCGCATATCAGATTCGTAACTGGTACGGCTATCCCTGGCTGAGCGGCGATCACATCGTCGAACAGCACGTCCACAATCTCGATGTACTCAATTGGGCCTTCGCCGCCCATCCGGTAGCGGTTGTGGGTATGGGCTACCGCGTGCCTCGGGATCCGGGCTTCGGTCCCATCTTTAACTTCTTTGCTGTCGATCTGGAATATCCCAAAGGGATCCATGCCCTGAGCATGTGTCGTCAAATCAGCTACTGCGCCAACGAAATCGGGGAATACCTTGTTGGCACCAAGGGAATGTGCCACGTCAACGCTTTCGAGATCAATGGCAAGAGACTCTACACAGACAAAGAGAAACGCAAACATCCCAATCCCTACGTGCAAGAGCATACAGACTTGATCGAAAGCATTCGTTCCGGCAAACCGCTCAACGAGTTGAAGAATGTAGCCGAGAGTACGCTGACGGCGATTATGGGCCGCATGTCGGCATACACCGGCAAGCGCGTAACCTGGGAGCAAGCGCTGAACTCGAAAGAACAGCTGATGCCCGATAGCCTAACATGGGACACGCCCATGCCGGTGCCGCCGGTGGCCACGCCTGGTAAAACGCCCTTGGTGTAAAACCATGCCTGCTCGCAGCGCCAGCAAGAAGAAGTCGCTCCCTTGCCAGTGCCGTGGGCGGGTAAGATTAGTCTGTGCCGATGAACCTCCGGTCCTCGCATATCTGACAGGGTACAGACGCGGGACCGATTTTCCCTACCCCGGAGAAAGTCTGAAGATGAGCAAAGCCAACACCAAACCGAGCGCCTCGCGGCGCGATTTCCTCAAAACAGCCACAGCAACGGCAAGCGCCGCCGTGGCCGCGCAACTGAGTCTTCCGGCCGTCCATGCAGCCGGCAGCGATGTCATCAAAGTCGGCCTGATCGGCTGTGGTGGACGCGGCACAGGAGCTGCCGAGAATGTCCTCAGCGCCGCTCCCAATGTCAAGATTGTCGCCCTGGGCGATGTCTTCGAAGGACCTCTCAAGCACTGCCGGGAACGGCTCACCAAGTTTGCCCAGAGCAACCGAGTCAAGCAGCTGGGCAATTCTGTTGAGCTTTCGGACAGCAACTGCTATCAGGGATTGGATGCCTACAAGGGCGTCCTGAGCAGCGAAGCCAACTATGTCATCTTGGCGACGCCGCCCGGTTTCCGCCCCATTCATCTGGAAGCGGCCGTTGCCGCTGGCAAGACCATCTTTACCGAAAAGCCCGTTGGGGTGGATGGACCTGGCATTCGTAAAGTGCTCAAGGCCTACGAAGAGGCGCTCAACAAGAACCTGGCTATCGTCGCTGGTACGCAGCGCCGCCATCAACGCGCTTACCTGGAAACCTTGAAAAAGATCCACGACGGCGCCATCGGCGACCTGGTCGGCGGCCGCGCCTATTGGAACCAGACTACTTTATGGAAACGCGATCGCCAGAAAGGCATGAGCGACGCCGCCTACCAGATCTACAACTGGTACGCCTATGTGTGGCTGTGCGGCGACCACATCGTTGAGCAGCACATTCACAATCTTGACGTGCTCAACTGGGCCTTCGGCACGCATCCCGTCAAGGCTGTCGGCATGGGCTACCGTGTGCCACGCGACAAGGGCTATGGCGCCATCTACAATTTCTTTGCCATCGATTACGAATATCCCAAAGGTGTCCATGCCCTGAGCATGTGCCGTCAGATTACCGGCTGCGCCAACGAGGTCGGCGAATACCTCGTCGGTACCAAAGGCATGTGCCACGTCAACGCTTACAACATCAACGGCAAAGGACTGTTCACCCGGAAGCAGTTGGACACGCATACCGATCCCTATGTGCAAGAACACACGGATCTGATTGCCAGCGTGCGTTCCGGCAAGCCGCTCAACGAGTTGAAGACAGTGGCTGAAAGTACGTTGACGGCCATCATGGGCCGCATGTCCGCCTATACCGGCAAGGCCATCACCTGGGACATGGCGCTTAACTCCAAGGAAAATACTTATCCGGAAGGGCTAACGCTGGACATGAGCCTGCCGGAGCCGGAGGTGCCCACCCCCGGCAAAACGAAGTTCGTTTGAGGCATTCCGCTTTGCCAATAGCGAACGAGCCGGAAACGTAAGAGATGGCTGCTTTGCCGTCACTTACGCTTCCGGCTCGTTTGCCGTCGCTTACGCTTTCGGTTCGTTGGGGATGAGGGCAATGATGTACTTGCTGAAAATGGCCAAGCGTCTGTTGCTAGAAACCGACAAACGCCTCTTGTGGAAATTGGCCTGGAACATGGGCTTCAAGGGTATGTTGTCGGTCGAGAAACACAAACGCCGTCTCAAGCGTGGCGAGGTTTTCCCACCGTTTTTGTACGTCTCGATTATCAACAGCTGCAACCTGCGCTGCCAAGGCTGCTGGGTCGATGTGGCGGCCAAACAACAGATCATCGCGCCGGAGGCGCTGCACCAACTGATCCGCGAAGCCAAGACGATGGGCAATGTCTTTTTCGGCATCGTCGGCGGCGAGCCATTCCTGCATCCGCACTTGCTCGACATACTTGCCGAGCATCCCGACTGCTATTTTCAGATTTTCACCAATGGCCAATTTATCCGCTCCGAAACCGCCCAGCGCATGCGTCAACTCGGCAACGTGACGCCACTTATTAGTATCGAAGGAAACGAGATCGTCAGCGACCAACGTCGCGGTCGGCCTGGTGTCTTCAGCAAAAGCATGCAAGGCTTGCAAAATTGCCTCAAGCACAAGGTCTTTACGGGTGTCTGTACCAGCCTGTGCCAAACGAACATTGACGATCTGTTAACGGAAAATTGGCTCGACCGCCTTATTGACATGGGGGTGATGTATGCCTGGTATCACGTGTATCGTCCGATGGGGCCGGATGCCAACCCGCAGTTGTGTCTGACGCCGGAACAACAGCTGCGTGCCCGTCGTTTCGTCGTTGAAATGCGGGCGAAGAAGCCGATCCTTATCATCGATGCCTATTACGACGGCGAGGGCCGTGCCTTGTGTCCGGCGGCGACCGGTATCAGCCATCACATCAATCCCTGGGGCGGCATCGAGCCGTGTCCCATCGTGCAATTTACGAAAGAATCGATCCATGCCAGCCAAGCGGATTCGCGTTCGCTGCGCGATAAGTTTGTGCAGTCGGAATTTCTGCGTGATTTCCGTGCTTTGGCCCAGGCGACGACGCGGGGCTGCATCGTATTGGAACGCCCCGACTTGCTCAAGCAATTGGTCGAAAAACATGGCGCCCAAGATGCCACCGTGCGCGGCACAGCCTTGGCCGAATTGGAGGTGATGCAGCCGCGCACATCGCAGTACAATCCAGGGCAGGAAATTCCGGAGAAAAACTGGCTGTATCGCCTGGCCAAACGCTACTGGTTCAACGATTTCGGCGTTTATCACAACCACGATCACGCGTTTAATCGCGAACCGTAGGCGAGTGCGGAAATCCCCTGCACTCATCCGCAGCTTGCGGCGAAACGTACTCTTTTTCTATTCCATACAATATCATTTGCCACGAACCCGGTTTAAACCGCGGCGTTCTCGGCGGCACGGCGAAAACGACCTGGCGTGACGCCCAGACGCGCCTTGAACACCGCTCCCATGTATTCCTGATGACGAAAACCAGCCTTCACAGCGATTTGCGCGAGGGGAAGGTCCGTTTCACTCAGCAACTCCTTGGCCCGCTCCAGGCGTACGCGAATGATCTCGTCGTGAACGGTGCGCTCCAGGGCCGCGTGAAAACGTCTTTGCAGAAGCGAACGGCAAACGGCGACCGATTCGACGACATCGGCGACGGTGATGCCGTCGCAAGCATGTTCACGGATGAAGCGGACAGCGGAAGCAACCAGGCGGTCCGCGACTGCCAAGATGTTGGTCGAGAGGCGCGTCACAATATTGCCAGGCGGCAATAACAAAGGCCGGCACGGCGGCGCTTGGCCGTCCATGAGTTGATGGAGCAGACGGGCTGCTTCGTAGCCGACGCGGACGTGATTGGGATAAATGCTCGATAAGGGCGGATTGGAAACCAAACACAACGGCTCATCGTTATCCACGCCCACGACACCGACCTCTTCGGGAACATGGGCGCCGGCACGACGGCAGGCTTCGAGCAGATAAGGTCCCAGCTGATCGGAAGCGATCATCACCCCGGCTGGCTTGGGTAAATGGGCAATCCAATCCGCCAACTCGTCCTCGAAGTGCTCCCACGAACCACTGGCGGCTGTCCGCCGATGCACCTCCAACAAGGCGGTGCGACACTGCCAGTCCGCGGCTTGACGGAGAAATGCCTCGCGGCGCCGTGTCGACCAGTTCTCGTCCTGGATGCCGAAGAAGCCCAAATGGCGAAAACCGCGCTCGTGCAGATGCTCGGCGCCAAGTCGGCCAATGGCTGCATCATCGACATGCACTAGCGGGAAACCGGTGCCTTCGACGACCCCCAGCACATCTACCGTGGGGATGCCGGCGACGGCCACGGCTTCAGCGATGGCCGGATTTTGAATGCGTGCAATGATGCCGTCGCCGGCCCAATGCTTGAGCCAGCGCGGCACCTTCTGTTCGAGACTGCGCGGCTCATGATAGATCGACCACGGCCCCTGTTCACGGACATAGCGAGCGATGCCGCGCAAGATGTCGCGCCCCGACGCCAGGGAGGTTTCCACCAGCAGCGCCACGTGAGGCCGAGCTTTCCAGGGAGCGAGCGGAGCAGTTGCCATGGTGGTACGCGAAACCTACAGGCGGACAGCCTTTCGAAACGATCGCTAACAAGCGCCGTCCTGGACTGAATTATACCGGAATCCTTCAAAACAATACTCAAATTCTTCTTGAGGGATCAGAAGCCTGTTCCTAATCTAATGGATGACTGTATGTACCTGCCTCAACAAGAACACTCCGCAAAACAATCTTTTTATTGGAGATATCTTTTGTTTGGTTATCCTCAAAATAACTGTGTTGGTGTGTATAGAAAGGGCGCGCGGGCGTTCACCCTTATTGAACTCTTGGTGGTGATTGCCATCATCGCCATTTTGATCGGCCTGCTCTTGCCGGCTGTACAAAAGGTTCGCGAGGCCGCCGCCCGCATGAGCTGCCAGAATAACCTCAAACAGTGGGGACTGGCTTTTCACAACTATCACGATGTCAATAACTACTTCCCTTACGGCGATAGCCGAAAGTATCCACCTGGAAGCGAAACTGCGGCGATTAGCGGCACGCCCGCACGGCAGACGTTCTATCCGTATATGTGGCCTTACCTGGAGCAAACCGGACTGTCCAGTCACTACAATTACACGATCGGTTTTTATCAGGCCCCCAACGCCATTCGCAACAGCACTACCGGTTTGATCGCTTATCCGGTGAAGGTCTACTATTGCCCCAGTGACCGGCCCAACGCTATCTGGCAGGGCGATGCCTATTGGCGGGCCCGCGCCAACTACGTTGTCAACTACGGTCCTCAGCTCCTGTTCACGCCCGGCGTGCGCAACGCGCCCTTCGGCTGGACGCATTCGGGCGGCTTCGGCGACTACATTCCCTACCACACGAAGTTTACGGACATCACCGACGGCACCTCCAACACACTGTTGATGTCCGAGACAATCTTCCCCAAGGCGGACACCGACTATGACACGCGCGGCGACGTGTTCAACGATGAAAGCCCGTCGTGGTTCATGGCCATCAACACCCCTAATACAGGGATCGATTACATCAACGCCTGCAGGACTACCGATCCCACCTTGCCCTGCGCTCCGTCCAACGGGGTGACCGGACAACAGACCAGCGCGCGCAGCCGCCATACCCAGGGCGTCAACACGCTTTTCTGTGATGGTTCGGTCCATTTTATCCCCAACGCCATCGCCCTGCTGACCTGGCAACAACTCAGCACAATGAACGCAGGCGATGTTGTTACCGGCGATTACTAAACGTGGTTTCAAAACCAACTCGCAGTGCCTGCAAGGGATGCCTTTGCGGGCGCTATGAACTGGTAGAGAGCAAGACTTCCCGAATTACGGAGGGACCTGATGCGTTATTCCTTGCTTGTATTGGGGACAGTCCTTGGGCTGGCGGCCGTAGGCTGTAGTGGCAAGACGACCGTGTCCGGCACAGTGACCTTGGATGGCAAGCCGTTGGACAATGGGACCATTGCCTTCTTCCCGATCAAAGGCGACGGTCAGACATCGTCCGCCCTCATCGGAAAAGATGGCCGCTACCAGACGGTGGCCTCGCCTACCCAGATGAAGGTGGTTATCCATTCGTCCAAAGTGGTCGGCCAGAGAAAGGAATACCCTGACATGCCTGACAGTCCGGTGGTTGACATCCTCCAAGAGATCCTGCCGCCTCGCTACTGTGACATGAACAAGACAGAGCTTACCGCCACCATCGCGCCGGGCAAAAATGAGGTGAATTTTGATCTGAAAAGTGATCCAAAAAAGTAGGGAAGCATTAGCCCTTCCGTTGGAACTTGATCGCGCCACCGACCAGTACGGTATCAGCCCAGCCGCGCACCTGCCAGCCGGCGAATGGACAATTGCGGCTCTTGGAACGGAACTGATGGGGATCGATGGTCCATTCTGCGGCCGGATCGAGGATCGTCACATCCGCGCTGGCGCCTGGCTTGAGCGTGCCGCGATCGATGCCGAGGACGCGGGCCGGGTTGATGGTCAGTTTCTCGATGAGCTGCGGCCAGGTCAAATGCCCCGGCTCGATCAGCGATTTGATGCAGATGGGTAGCAGCGTTTCCAGGCCGATGATGCCGTTGGGCGCTTGATCTAGCTCACGCATCTTTTTTTCCGGCGCATGGGGAGCATGATCGGTGGCGATGACTTCGAGCGTGCCGTCGCGCAGGCCAGCCAGGATCGCTTGCACATCGTCCTCGGTGCGTAACGGTGGGGCCATTTTGTAATTGCTGTCGAACGTGCGCAGGCACTTATCGGTCAGCGTGAAATGATGCGGACAGGCTTCGCCGGTGACGCGGACGCCGCGCTGCTTGCCGCGGCGAATCAGTTCCACGCTGCCCGCCGTGGAAACGTGCAGGATATGCACCCGCGCCCCCGTCAGCTCGGCCAGAGCGATTTCCCGATAGACCATGACTTCCTCGGCGGCGGCCGGGATGCCGCGCAGTCCCAGGCGCATGCTCTCGAACCCTTCGTTCATGATGCCGCCGCGCGTCAGGTCGAGGTCCTCGGAATGACTGAGGACGGCCTTATCGAACATCTTGCAATATTCCATGGCGCGGCGCATAATCTCGGCGCTGACGACGGGAGAGCCATCATCGGTAAAGGCAACAGCACCGCCATCGACGAGTCCGCCGATCTCGGCCAACTCCTTACCATGCCGACCCTTGGTGATGGCGCCGACGGGGAAGACGTTGGCGTTGCCGGCGCGTTTGGCCTGCAAGTAGACGAATTCGGCTGCCGCCTGGCTATCCAGGGCTGGCTCGGTATTGGGCATACAGGCCACCGAAGTGACACCGCCGGCCAGCGCCGCTGCCGTGCCGGTGCTGATGGTCTCATCCTCTTCGCGGCCCGGCTCACGCAGATGGACATGCATGTCAATGAGGCCCGGACAGACAATTTTGCCTGTGGCATCGAGAGTACGGTCGGCCTGCGTCGAGGGATGCGGCCCCACGCCGAGAATGTGTTCGCCGCGCACCCACAAGTCAGTGATCTGATCGATGTTCTGCGAAGGGTCGATGACTCGACCATTAGCGATGCGGAGGGTTATCATAATCGCCTATTCTACACAGTCGCGGCCGCTGGAACACCCATCCTCCGTTGGCGCAGGGTTGCAACACAAGGGGATCGCTACGTTGGAGTAAGATCGCCTTGTCTTCCCGAATAGCGTCCGTTGCTGTTTCCCGTCCTGTTGAGAACAGGGAGATGTAGAATAGAGTACAGCCGTTATGTTGATGGCGGATATTTCTCCGCCGCTCTTTGCTGGTCCTCATCCCCAGAAAGAAACAGCAACATGGAAAGCACGGATCATCCCCTTCCCAAGAAGGCAAACGAGACACGGCCCACTGCTTCCAGCCCGCCGCCTTCCCCGGCAGAGCCGGAGAGGGAGAGAACGAAGCCGCCCGTGCACCACCAGTGGTGGAAAAGAGGTCTGCTGCTGGCAGGCGCGGTTATCGTCTTAGCGGTCGGAGCGTACTTTTTGGTGCCGTGGCTGAAAACCGCCCTGAACACCGTTTCCACTGATGACGCCTACGTCAACGGCCATGTGACGTTTGTGGCTCCGCGAGTTGCCGGTCAAGTGGTCAAGGTGCTGGTGGATGACAACTACCGCGTGAAAAAAGGCGACATACTGGTCCAGCTCGACAAGGAACCCTATCAAGTTCAATTGGCGATCCGCGAAGCGGCCGTGGAAACGGCCCAGGCAGACTTGATAGCCGCCAAAGCTCAGGTTCGTAGTCAAATAGCTCAGGCACATGCCAATCGTTACAAGCTCGAACACGCCATGGAAGATGTCAAGACACAGATTGCCAACCTCCATGCGGCTGTGGCCACACTTCGGAGCAAAGAGGCTACCTTGGAGCTGGCCAAGAAAAACCTCCAACGTGGGGAACAGCTGCGCTCGAGCGGAGGCATCAGCAAGGAAGAGCTTGACCAACGACGGCAAACGGTCGAGGTCGATAAAGCGGCCGTAGAGCAAGCTCTTCAGGAGATCTATGCCTTGCGGGCTGGTCTGGGCCTTCCTCCCCAACCGGGAAAAGGGAAAGAGCTAACGGACGTGCCGCCCGATCTGGACCAGACTTTTTCCACGGTCCAAAGCAGTCTGGCAACACTCATGCAAAGTGCGGCCCAGTTCGGCTACTTCCCAACTTCCTGGAACTCGACGCCTCGGAAAGCCTTTGAGGAATTCTACAAGCAAGACCCGCACCACGATCTGGATGCCATCGTAGCAAAGCTCATCCCGAAAGCTCCTGCCATCCAACAGGCCGAAGCCAAGCTGCTCCAGGCCAAAAACGATTTGGCCCAGGCTCAGCTCAACCTGCGCTACTGCGATATCGTCAGCGAAATCGATGGCGTGGTAACACGCCGCAACGTCAATCCCGGCAACTATGTCCAGGTGGGACAAAACCTGATGGCCGTGCGCTCGCTCACGGAAATCTGGATCGACGCCAATTTCAAGGAAACACAGCTGGCCGACCTGCGCATCGGCCAGCGCGTGCGTTGCGAGGTCGATATGTACGGTAGCCGCCACGAATACGAGGGACGCATCACCGGCTTCACGATGGGCACAGGACAAACGCTATCTCTGTTGCCGCCGCAGAACGCTACCGGCAATTTTGTCAAGATCGTCCAACGTTTGCCGGTTCGTATCGAGCTGCCTCATTACGATCCCGATAGAGACCCTCCGCTTTTCGTCGGTCTATCGGTCGTACCCTACGTCTACTACAAAGAGCCGCCAGACGAGAACATACCGAATGCCGGACAGGTATTGCAAGCGCTTTCCCCGCTTCCGCAGGCACCCAAAGTTTACCCTCCCTCTCTCGGCCCAACAGGTCCGCGGCCATAGTCTACTTCGGTTGGCGACGCTTCTGCACAGCATCGCCAAGGACTGGTGATCTTTTTCCCTCCCCCACCAGGAAGAGGGAAAAGACCGTCAGTCCTAAGCAGATCAGGTTGGCAACCACGCATCAGCTGTTGCTTGGAGTCAGCACGCGCAGCTCGCGCGGCAGCGGGAAACTGACGTGTTCCTCGCGGATGGTACGGCTCTCGACGTGGGCGCCGAAGCGTTCGCGCAGGGCAGCCACGCATTCTTGCACCATCTCTTCCGGAGCGCTGGCGCCGGCGGTGATGAGCACCGTTTCATCGCCCCGGAAACAATCGGACGGCAGATCGCGGATGCTGTCGATCAGATAGGCCGGCTTGCCGTGCGTGCGAGCCAACTCGGCCAAACGATTGCTGTTCGAGCTGTTCTGACTGCCCAAAACGAGAACGATGTCGGATTCGGGCACCAGTTCTTTGACCGCCTCCTGACGATTCTGCGTGGCGTAGCAGATGTCGTCGCGCGAGGGACCGACGATGTGCGGGAAACGGCGTTTGAGCGCGGCAATGATGATCTCGGCGTCATCAACGCTCAGGGTCGTCTGCGTCAGATAAGCGACCTTGGCATCGGCGGGTAAATCGAGCGCCTCGACTTCTTCAACGCTTTGCACCAAGCGGATATGTTCCGGCGCCTCGCCCGTGGTGCCGAGGACCTCGTCGTGTCCTTCGTGACCGATGAGCAGGATCGTGTAATTTTCCTTGGCGAAGCGGACAGCTTCGAGATGGACCTTGGTGACGAGCGGGCAAGTGGCATCGATAGCGCGGAGGCGGCGCTGGGCGGCGGCGGCGCGGATGGCCGGGGCGACGCCGTGAGCGCTATACAGCACCGTCGCGCCCTCGGGCACTTCTTCGATGTGATCTACGAAGAGGACACCGCGTTTGCGAAAGCGCTCGACCACCGGGCGATTGTGGACGATCTCATGGTAGACATACAGCGGGGCGCCGTAGACCTCCAGGGCGCGCTCCAGGCTCTCGATGGCCATGTTCACCCCAGCACAGAAGCCGCGCGGATTGGCGAGAATGATCTTCACGATAACTCCTCCTTTGCCTGTAAGATAGCGTCCTGCGGAAATTCTCGCCATGCGAATGCATCGCGGAACCTTCCTGGTACGTTTATCAAGCAGAGAGTTTGGCAACAAGGAGATGTGGCACAGAAAACGACAACGCCACCCGAATGGGTGGCGTTGCGAGGAAACCCTACTTTTAGCTGGATCATTCGCTTTCGACTTTGACACCACCTTCGCTAGGTTTGATCCACTTCTTGCCATCCTTGGTGGTGACGGTGCCGGTGATTTCTGCCTTCTGCTTCGCGCCTTTGGGGCAGACGGCCTTGTGATAAGGCGCCTTGGCGCCCTTGTCCTCGATGAAATAGTTGACGGTTTTGCCGCCTTCCTCGACCTGAAGGACATTCGTGCATTTCGGGCAGATCTTCAGGGTGCATTTGCCGCACACCATCGTACCCTTAAGGGTCACTTCTTTTTTGTCTTCGGCCTGAGCCAGAGCGAGGAAGCCCAGGACCACGGCCAAACTCAGGGCCGCCTTGACAACCATCTTCATCGTCGAACCTCCCCATACGTTAGTGTTAGTTTCAATCCGCCCCCGGTCAGCGAGGGAACTTCCTCCCTGGATGCAGACGAATATAGCTGCCCGGCCTATTCAAGGCAATCATCTTCTTTTGTTTTCGGTCTCGAATCGTCGCTACCCGGCAGCTTATGTGGCCGGTTCGCCGTTCGCTCCCATTGACACTCCGCTACAGGCGTTTAGAATGTTCTTTTCCTCCTTGTTCGTGCATTTACCCCTATTTTGCTCAGGGGACAGGTTGAGCACCCTATGGACGACGCCATCCGCAAAGCGGAAGCCCTCATCGAAGCCCGCAGCTATATTCGCCTGTTCCGTGATAAGCTCACGGTCATCAAGCTGGGCGGAAGCGCCCTGGAAGATGCCGGCGCGCTGGAAGCGACACTGCAAGATGTCATCTTCATGGAAACGGTCGGTCTGCGCCCCATTCTCGTTCATGGAGGCGGCAAACCGATCGATCGCGCCATGGCGCGGGCCGGCCTGCAACCGCTCAAAATCCAGGGGCGCCGCTACACGGACGCTGCCACGCTTGATATTGTCGTCAAGGTGTTGCTGTACGAGATCAACGAGGGCATCGTTCGCGCCATTCGCCGGCTGGGCGGCCGAGCCGTTGGTTTGCACTCTGGCTCGCTGCAAAGTCTGTTCGGCGAACGCTTGCGTCTGCCGGGGCCGGACCATAAACCGATCGACCTGGGTTTCGTCGGCCGAGTCGTCCGCGTCGATGGCTCGCTGATCGAATCGTTCTGTGCGGGCGGTGTGGTGCCGGTCATTCCCTCGGTCGCTTTGGATACAGCGACAGATCGGCCGGATGGTTGGCTCAACGTCAATGCTGATACCGCTGCCGCCGCTATTGCTGCTCATCTCCATGCTGAGAAACTGGTTTTTCTCACCGATATGCCGGGCATTTTGCTCGATCGCAGTCAACCGGAATCGCTCGTGCCCAGCCTCAATGCGACACGCTGTCGAGAACTGATCGAGCGCGGCGTCATCGACGAAGGCATGATTCCCAAAGTGGAGGCGTGTTTGGACAGCCTGCGGGCCGGCGTGCGTAAAACACACATGATCGATGGCCGGTTGCGCCATTCGTTGTTGTTGGAGATCTATACCGATCGCGGCGTTGGGACGGAGATCACTCTTAATTAACCTGGTTTTCGGAAAACGGAGCATCCAAAAACCGAAAACCGAAAACCGAAAACCGAAAA
>JAJPHU010000159.1 GCA_021325115.1 Planctomycetota bacterium
AACTTGATCCTGCCGCTTTTCGTCCGGCCAGGGCGAGGGATCAGGAAAGAAGTTGCCTCGATGCCAGGCCATTATCAGCTCAGCATCGATTGTCTCGTGGATGAAGTAGGCGCGGCTCTCGATTTGGGTGTGCGGGCCTTCCTCCTCTTCGGCATTCCAACACACAAAGACGCCGCTGGTTCCAGTGCTCTCGATCCCGAGGGCATCGTGCAGCAAGCTCTCCGCGCACTACGCAAGCAGTATGGTGAACGTGCCTTACTGGTGACCGATGAATGTTTCTGCGAATACACCGATCACGGACATTGCGGAGTGCTTACAGAGGCAACCGGCCGTCTTGATCTCGACAATGACGCGACGCTGCCATTGTTGGGCCAACAATGCGTCAGCCATGCCCAGGCCGGTGCCGATCTCGTTGCGCCCAGCGGCATGCTCGACGGTATGGTCGGCGCCATCCGTACTGCCCTGGATGCGGCGGGTTTTTCGCACGTCCCCATTATGAGCTATTCGGCCAAGTACGCCTCCGGTTTCTATGGTCCGTTCCGCGACGCTGCCGAATCACCGCCGCAGTTCGGCGACCGCCGTAGTTATCAGATGGACCCCGGCAACAGCGATGAAGCGCTCCGCGAGGTTGAGTTGGATCTCACCGAGGGGGCGGACATTATCATGGTCAAACCGGCCCTGGCGTATCTCGACATCATTCGTCGCGTCAAGGACCATTTTGGCGTGCCGGTTGCGGCGTATAATGTCAGCGGTGAATTCGCTATGGTCAAGGCAGCGGCGCAAAAGGGCTGGATCGACGAGCGCCGCATCGCTTTGGAAATCCTCACGAGTATCAAACGGGCCGGTGCAGATATGATTCTGACCTATTTCGCGCGCGAGGCAGCGCAGTGGTTGAAGTAACGTCATTCATCTACTACCCTGGAGCGCCAGAGATGAGTTTCTGCGACCTGTCGCTGGCGCTCCAGACTAGTACGAAAAATCTTGTAGGTACAATCATGTTGGTTGGACAACAATTTGGTCCCTTCACGATCGACAAGGAGCTAGGTTCTGGCGCCATGGGGACCGTGTATCGCGGGCGCTACATCAAGACCGGGCAGGTCATGGCCATCAAGATCATGGCTCCCGGCATCGGTTCGACCAACGCCGCTGCCGTCGATCGCTTTGAGCGCGAGATCGCCATTTTGAAACAGCTCAATCATCCCAACATCGTCCGCTTTTACGGCGCCGGCAAGCAGCAGGGCATGCGCTACTTTGCTATGGAATACATCGACGGTGAATCGCTCGACAAAGTGATGAGCCGGCGGGGCCGCATGACCTGGGAAGAGGTGGTCGAGTTGGGCAAGCAGCTTTGTTCCGCGTTGCAGCACGCGCACGAACAGGGCATTATTCACCGCGATTTGAAGCCGTCCAACATTATGGTGCTGCCTGACGGTACTCTCAAACTGACTGACTTCGGCATCGCCAAGGACACAGACCTCGAAGGGTTGACGGCGACCAACTGTACGGTAGGCACTGCCTCGTATATGTCGCCAGAGCAGTGCAAAGGCGAACGCAATCTGACACGCAAATCGGATCTGTACTCGCTGGGCGTGATGTTCTACGAACTGGTGACAGGCCGCAAGCCGTTCCAGGCCAACAGCGCGATGGAAATGTTCATGGAGCACGTCAACGGCACGTTTGAGCGGCCATCGCGACTGGTGTTGGACATTCCCATCTGGCTGGATACGCTGATCTGCCAGCTCTTGGAAAAAGATCCAGAGAAAAGACCGCTCGACGCCAACATGGTGGCGGTAGCGCTGGGCAGCATTAAAGAAAAAGTCGAAGCGCAGCAGAGCGCCGGCGTTGAGGCTGTCCGCCGCCGTCTCATCGATCGCGCTCCTGGGCAAAAACGAATCGAGGAGGAAGACAAGGACGCCGCCCGCGTCTTGCTGACCGGCAAAGGTAAGTCCAAGCGCAAACGAGGGAAAAAACCAATCTATGAAAAAGTGTGGTTCCAAGCGATTGGTCTTGTCCTCACCCTCGGTGTGGTGGTCACGCTGTTGTACCTGACGTTTCGTGGGCCGTCGGAAGATACACTGTATCAGCAGGCCAAGGCTGTCATGGACTCCGGCGACCTCGACAAGCAACTGGCCGCCATCGAGCCGAACGGGATCATCTCTAAATACCTTCGTGATTATGCAAAACAGAACAACGAGCGAAGCCGCGAAGTCCGCAGCTGGCGGGAGCAGATTCAGGTGGCCGAGAACGAGCGCCTGCTGGAAAGGCACATGCAACTAGAACGCGGCAACAAGCCGATCCGGATACATCCGGAAGGCGAGACTCAAGAGGATGCCTTTCAGGCGGTGGAAGCGGAAGAGCGAGGCGATCGCGAAACAGCCAGCAAACGTTGGCAAGCTGTAAAGGATCGGGAAGTCGATTCGAGTTGGGCGCGCGTTGCCGAGAAACATTTGGCTGAATGGAATGCAGTGGACCAGATCGCCAAAGAGTTCCCAAAGCTGTACGAGCGCATCGGCAAATCCGATGAGGAGGAACCGATCCTGACGGATGAGCGCCAACGCGAAGCATTCCTCGCTTGGCGTGCAGAAAACTCCGAAGTTGGCGACCGTGGAGTGGCCAAAACGTTATACAAGTTGCTCCGAGAAAAGCTGGAGAAAGAACCCGGCATGCGCCAACGTTGGTATTTATACGCCGCCTGGCGTAAGCGCGAATTGGAAGAAGAGTCTATCGATAAAGACAAACTGAGGAATAAAATCCATGATCGCCTCCAAATGGTAGAGAAGCAGTTAAATCAACTGCGCAAACGCGATGCGCGCCGGGTTTGTCTGGATGTCCTGGCGCTTTATGAACAGGACCAAGATATGGCCCAGATAGTGAAAGAAGCCAAAGACCTTCTCGATAAAATATCCAAATAAGGTACAGTAAGCAGGAAAAACTCATGCCAGCATCGCGTGTCCGCAGTCGAGATGCATTCGAACGAGCTTGCCGTCTCATTCCTGGCGGCGTTAACAGTCCGGCCCGCGCCTTCGGCGCCGTCGGCGGACAGCCGCTATTCATCGCCCGCGGGGAAGGAGCGTATCTCTACGATCTCGACGGCAATCAATATCTCGATTACGTCGGTTCGTGGGGACCGCTTATCCTGGGGCACGCCCATCCGCGCGTGGTCCGGGCCATCGAAGATGCCGTTCGCCGCGGCGCCAGCTTCGGGGCGCCGACCGAGGCAGAATCGCAGCTGGCCGAGCTGATTATCGACGCGGTGCCGTCGATCGAAATGGTCCGCATGGTCAGTTCCGGAACCGAAGCGTCGATGAGCGCCATCCGCCTGGCGCGCGGTTTCACGCGCCGCGATGTTATCGTCAAGTTCGCCGGTTGTTATCATGGCCACGTCGATAGCTTGCTCGTGCAGGCCGGCTCCAGCGCCACCACGCTTGGCGTGCCCACCAGCCCCGGTGTGCCGGCTGGCTGTACCGCCGATACGCTCGTGCTGCGCTACAACGACGTGCAGGGATTGTCCGATGCCTTCGCTACCCACGGGGAGCGCATCGCTGGGGTCATCGTCGAGCCTGTCGCCGGCAACATGGGCCTGGTGCGTCCCTCTGCCGAGTTCCTCAACGAGCTGCGCCGCCTCACCGGCAAACACGGTGCGCTCTTGATCTATGACGAAGTGATGACTGGCTTCCGTCTAGCCTATGGCGGAGCGCAGCAGTTGTTTCATCAGATGCCGGACTTAACGGTGTTGGGAAAAATTGTCGGCGGTGGTCTGCCGGTCGGCGCCTACGGCGGACGAGCCGATGTGATGAAACACGTCATGCCGGCGGGGCCCGTGTTCCAGGCCGGCACGTTGTCGGGCAATCCGCTGGCGATGGCGGCCGGTATCGCCACTTTGCAGGAGCTGCGTGATCATCCGCCCTACGCCCGCCTGGAACAGCTCGGCGAACGGCTGGCCAACGGTTTACACGAGGCCGCCCGTGCCGTGGGTCTGATGCCTTGCATTAATCGCGCTGGCAGTATGTGGACCTTGTTTTTCACCAGCGGCTCGGTTATCGATTACGAATCGGCCAAGCAGGCCGACACAGCGCGCTTCGCCCGCTTTTTTTGGGCCATGCTGGACCGAGGCATCTATCTGCCGTGCAGCCAATTTGAAGCAGCCTTTATCTCCGCTGTGCATACGGAAAAAGAAATCGACCAGACTATTGCCGCCGCCCGCGAAGCGCTGGCCGAAGTTGCCCGGCCTTGAATCGCACACTCGTTTGTTGATTCTTCCGCGCGGCGTATAGCTGGAACAGCGGTTGAATCAACGCTGTGAAGGGCCATCCTTTCATGAGTAATGCTATCCTGCGCGTCCGCTGTGCTGATCGCACGGGCATTATCGCCGCCCTGTCAGACTTCGTATTCCGCCACGGCGGCAACATTCTCGACCTCGATCAGCACAGCGAGCAAGAAAGCGGACGCTTCTTTATGCGCCTGGTATGGGCGGTGGATGATTTCAACCTGGACGCGGACGGCATCCGCTTGGGACTGGAAGTGCTGGCGCGCGGCTTCGGCCTGGATTGGGAGCTGAACTTCGATCACGTCCGCGATCGCGTTGCCATCTTTTGCAGCAAGCAGCCGCACTGTCTCTATGATCTGTTGTTGCGCCAACGTCTGGGTGAATTGGCCGGTGACATTGTGTTGGTCATTTCCAATCACCCGGATGCGCGTCCGGCCGCTGAGTATTTCGGCCTGCCATTTGTGGTCGTGCCGGTCACGCCGGAAACCAAGGCCGAAGCGGAGACACGGCAACAGGAGCTATTGAAGGAATACGGCATCAATTTGGTGGTATTGGCGCGCTACATGCAAATTCTGTCGCCGACATTCATCGAGCAGTGGAGCGGCCGGGTCATCAACATCCACCATTCGTTTCTGCCGGCATTCGCCGGGGCCCGGCCGTATCATCAGGCGCAGGCACGCGGTGTCAAGCTGATCGGCGCTACGGCCCATTACGCCACTGCCGACCTCGATGAAGGTCCGATCATCGAGCAAGACGTAACGCGCGTAACGCACCGTGATACGGTGGAAGACATGGTGCGCAAAGGGCGTGATCTGGAGCGTCAGGTGCTGGCACGCGCGGTCCGATTGCACCTGGATCGCCGCGTCCTCATCGAAGGCAAACGCACCATTGTGTTTGGTTAACCCTTCAGTGCTGTCTCGATTCGCTCCATGATCTGATCGATCTGTTGCTCGCTCTCGAAACCGATGACGAAACAGCTGAGGCAGCCCAGACCGAGCACGTAACGCAGCGATTCAATCTGTTTCTCCGGCGTTTTCAGGGTGCCTTCAGCGAGGATCTTCATGCCGATGACGGCCTTGCCCTTGGCGTGCATGGTTTTCAAACAGGCCGATACTTCTTCGGGAGTGCCATCCATACGGCCTTTGTTGCCGCCCACCGGATTGATCCGCGCCAGATCGACATCGACCCAATCGCAATCGACCGCCGCCTTAAGCGGGGCCATGCCGTGGCAGGAGACGCCGACGGCACGGATGCGCCCCTTGGCCTTGGCCTCGGCCAGCGTATCCATGACGGGACGACGATCGATCGGCCACGAACCTTTTTGCATACAATGCATCAGCAGTGTATCCAGGTAATCGACACCCAGTTCCTCACGGAAACGCTCAATGTCGGCACGGGCCATCTCCGGTGTGGTGGCGTGTGTCTTGGTCTGGATGAACAGCCGGTCACGGGGCAGGCCGCGCAGAGCTTCACGCAGATAAATGTGTGAGCCGTACTGATCCGCCGTGTCGAAAAAGGTGATGCCTTTGTCGTAAGCGTAGCGCACCAGCTTCTTGAATTTGGCTTCGCCGAGTTTGACCTGATTCGATGAATGTTTGACGCCGACCGATCCGGTGCCCATGCCCAGAAGTGAAGTGATGATGCCGGTTTTGCCCAATGGCACGCGGTCGGCGCCGCTGGTGAGCTTGCGGGCTTGATCCGCCGCACTGAGGAGATTACTGCCTGCGGCCAGAACGCCCACGACCGCTGCGGAATGGGTCAAGAAATCACGACGAGATGGCTCGGACATGGTGAGTTCTCCGTGCGCGAGAGTAAAAAAGACGATTCCCCAAAGCATTGTAACGCGCAGCACGGGAGAGAACCAGGGGGCGTGCTGGCTCAATTCGGTTTATCCGGACAGACAAAGCGGCCGACCAATTCCAGGCGATGTCCCGTGATCTCGAAACCTTGCTGGCGGAGCATTTTTACCAATTGCGGATCGAGTTTGTCGAGCAAGGTAGGATCATAAGGCAGCGGCAGGTCGAGGACTTCGCCACTGTGCTGGCAGCGGAGGTGGTAGTGCGGCTCACTGCGGCCGTCGTAGCGGGTGGGGCCGTGATCCCCGGCGATGCGATTGGCCAAGCGGGCATCGACGAGCGCTTCCAGCGCTTTGTATACCGTGGCCAGACTGATATGGGGTAGACGTCGGCGTACGGCGGCAAATACCTGCTCGGCCGTAGGATGGCCGCACGCCGTTCGCAGGTACGCCAACACGGCCGCCCGTTGGCGCGTGTAGCGCCAGCCGGCCTCTTCCAGAGCGCGGCGAACGTCCGTGTCCTCTTCCGGATGACACGCAGGCTCGCAAGGAAACATGTTCATATCGTTCATTTTAGGAAAGAAAAGAAACGCGGCAAGAAACGCGGACAGATGCTCCGGCATCGGAGTTGCCCTATAATCATGCAAGCGAATCGCTCGCTCAGGAGGGACTTGCTCATGGTTACGCTTCGTTTTTCTCTCGGTCTGGCGACGGGATTGGTTCTCATCGCAGCAGCTTCGGCAGACGAAGCCCGGGGCCGCATTCTCCAGATTGATCCGGACAAAAAAGAAATTCGCTTGGAGACGCGTCGTCCCCTGCGCGGCGCCGTACTCGATCTGAAAGTGGATGCGAAAACACAGATCCTCATCGGCGGACAGCCGGCGAAGCTAAACGATCTGGCGCCGGGGCGGCGTGTTCGCGTGGTGTTCGACATGCGTAATGGTAAGCCGACGGCGCAGGCGATTCACTCGTTCGGCTTGAACCTCCTCCAACCGCAACCACCTGTATCTCAGCCGGCAGCACCGAAGGAAGGCAAAGGTGTGTCCGGCACCCTTCAGCGTGTGTCTTCGCTGGAGCGGGAGATTGTCATCATCGGTCCTGGCGCCAAAGGACCGGAGACAGAGACAACCATCACCGTGCCGGAAGAGACAGCGATCACGCGTGATGGCAAAAAAATCACCTTCGAGGATTTGAAGGAAGGCGAGCCGGTGACCGTGCAAACCGAATCGCGCAAGGGCAAGCAGACAGCGGTGTCGATCCAGGTCGGCCAGCCCGCTGCCGTCTCCCCTGCTTCCCCCGGAGGGGAAGGGAAGGGAGGGCAGCCGCCGCGCCACAATTTCATCCCACGCTTACGGCAAGCGCTGAAGATGGCGGATGAACTGCTCCGCGAACTGGAGGAACAAGAGAAACATGCCCCGGAGCGCCCGTGATGGAGGATCACCGCGGCTCGCCGCGCAGCGCTTCAAGCAAGAGTGGATGCAGCGGACCGTTGCTGGCCAGAGCATCTGGCGTGTATGGATCGAATAGCGTGCCATCGACATTGGTGATGACACCACCCGCTTCGCGGACCAGCACTACGCCGCCGGCCACGTCCCAGACATGATTATCGAACGCCCAATAACCATCAAAGCGTCCAGCGGCGAGATAGGCCAGATTGAGCGCCGTCGAGCCGGTGCGGCGTAGTGATCGCGCACGCAGCGAGAAATAGCGCCACCATTCCAATGTCCGCTCTTGCCCGCGCAAGTCTGGCGGAAACCCTGTAGCCAAGAGCGCATCTTCTAGCCGCGTTGTCGTACTGGTTTGCAAGCGGCGCGAACCGAGCCAGGCGCCGTGCCCCTTGGCAGCGGCGAATAGCTCGTTCTGGCGCGGATCGAACACCACGCCGACAACCAGTTCGCCGGCCACTTGCAGGCCAATCGACACACAGTACCACGGACAATCGTGGACATAGTTGGTAGTGCCGTCGAGCGGATCGCAGATCCAGGTCGGCGGCGCATCGGAGGCTGGCTGTGCTTTCGAAGCGCCTTCTTCTTCGGCGAGAAAAGCGTGATCGGGAAAGCGCTGGTGCAGATAAGCATGAATAGTTCGCTGCGAGGCGAGGTCAGCATCGGTGACGAGGTCGGCGCGCCCCTTTTCGCGGACCTGGAAACGGCTGCGCCAATCTTCCAGGACGGCCGCACCCCGCCGCGCCGCTTCGCAGGCTGCTTCTCGATAGATCACCAGGTCATCCGTGGCCATTGCTTTTCTCCTGTTCCTTTCCCTTAGCGCCGGACGCCCGCGCGCAGCGCTTTGACAACTGGCTCGCCGAAGGGCGTCAGCGTGTACTTCCAATCCTTGATGAGGCAGGGCTTGGCCCCGGGATGCATGCACCAGGCAGTCCAGCTTAGCTCGTACTTGTCAAGATAGGAGAGTATTTCGGATAAGAATTTTTTAGGATCTTTTTTATCGAGATCGTAATCGGGACCGAATTCGCCGACGAAGACAGCATATTTCTTCACCGTCGGCGTCACCCAGCGGTCCCAGTCCTTTTTCCAAGGATAGATGTGTGTATCGTAAACCACGCCGTTGCCCTTGGGATCATGTAGAGCATGCCCCTGGACAACACCCGACAGATCGTAGCCCCAATCGAGACCGCCGGCCAGGACGATGTTCTTGGCTCCTGCAGCGCGGCAAACATCGAGGAGCTTCTGCAATCCCGGCGTGTGATATTCCCACTTACGGCCAGCTTTCTTGTCTTCTTCTACGACTGTGCCGCCGTCGCGCCAGATTGGCCAGGAGACACCATACGGTTCGTTGTATAGTCCGAACAGGACGGCAGAGTGATTGGCAAAAGCCGCAGCCACATCTTGCCAAAACGCCACGCTGTTGTCATCGGGCATTTGATGCTGGCCGATGTGTTGCCCCCATCGGCCGGCGTTGGACCAGTGCAAATCGAGGATAACGTAGCACCGCTTGGCTGCGGCCCGGCGGACGAAATCGCGGACCGTCTCCCGGTAGCTTTTGCCCTCATCTTTTTTCTCCCACGTGTGGCCAAACCAGCGGTCCTGCGCTAATGGCAGGCGGATGAGGTTCACGCCCCAATCGTCGATGGCCACGCGTAGCGAGTCGAAAACGTGTTCGCCCTGGCCCCATTCCAGGCTGGGAATATTGACGCCGCGCAGCCGCACCGCCTTGCCGTCCGGCGTCTTGAGTTGCTTTCCCTCGACTTTTAACAGTGGCGGCCCGGCCGGATAGACTGCGGCTATGTGGATCAAGAAGCCTGTCATGGTCAAGAAGGCCATGATTGTGCGCATTGTCGCCTCCTGTATCGCAAACCTTCTCTATCCACCAGCCCGCAGCACAGGCAAGGATACACTTTGCTTGTGCTGCGGGCTTGGCAAAATTAACATCCGCGCACCCACACCTTGCCGCAGCATAAAAAGCGAATCACGACATCGCAATGACACTTGTAATCGAACACGATTTTATGTCCTGTGAAGCGAACGTTGCGGATGCAGCCGGGCGGCAGCGTGAAACACACTTTGACCGGACAGCCTGTCTTGGGATGGATCAGCAGCACCTCGTATTTGCCCGGCAGCGGCTTGAAGGTGGCGACGAACTCGCTGACCGTTAGCGGCCGGAGCGGCAAGGCAGCGGGCGGCGGCAGTTCGGGCACAACCTGCGGCGCTGGCAGCGTTCCTCCCGGCAGAGGCGGTGTATCCACAGCAAACTGTGCCGAGGCAAAAGACGCCGCGCTCATCAAAACAAGTACCACCAGCCCATTAAGGCACTTCAAAGATCGCATGATGTGTCATCCCTTTCTGTTAGGAAACTTTCGCGCTGGGATGAGATCAAACGAAGACACAACTCAACTTCCCACTGCTGGCGCCGATGTGCCCGAGAGCGGTTCACCAGGCGAGGTAAACGGTGAAACGCCCGACTTCAACCCTTCACAGCGCGTAATGTGCATGTGCCTAACCACCGCATGCCGATCGAAGGTCCCTTCGATCGTGTTGGGATCGAGTAAGCCGATAATGGCATAGCGCCGAAAGAGCCACACTTGCTCCGCACTGTAAATGTTTTTTAATGTGCCCGTATCGCTCAGCCATATGCGGAACGGTACGAACGGCTTCGCGTGAAGCAAGGTCCGTAGGTCGTTCAACGTGAACATTATCCCCTCGCCCAATCGCTCCATCGCGGCAGGACCCACAAAGGCCTCTCAATTCATTATGACATACGAAACAGCGCCTTCCAAACAACCCTCAAAGGCGCGATTCATTCCATTCCCATGAGTCGGAAGCGTAAGCGGCGGATCATCCCTCCATCGCTTAGAGCTAGCGGACCAAACCTCCTCCCCCCTTATGGGGGAGGGCTGGGGTGGGGGGTGTCAAGGCAATGGAGCCAAGGAGTTATGTCCCCCCCACCCTAGCCCTCCCCCATAAGGGGGAGGGAAAAGCCCCCCAACCCTCTCCCACAAGGGAGAGGGAAAAGTCCGTTAGCCCTTACACTTCCGGCTCGTAGAAGCTAACGTAGAATGAAGAGACGAGATGATGTACAACAACGGCCAGCGTCGATGAACGCTTTTCCTCAAGCACAAAGCGGAAGGGAATCATGGACACAAGGACGCCGACAGATCAAGAACCGCAGAGCTTTGCCGAAACCGCTCTGCGGCTAGGGGGCAAGACCGAAGAGGAAGCCCGCCGTACCGGGGCTGTGGATCGAGCTGACGAACAGGTCGAGTCGCTGTTTAAACCGCAGTATCAGACGATCAACAGTCCCGTCCACAAAGCAGTCTGGGACAGCCGGGTGCCGCTCGATCTGTTCGCGCCGCCGCCGCTGCCGGCGTCTGCGCCCTGTGATCGCAGCATGGAAGCGTCCTTGGAGATCGTCCGCCGCCGCCGCGCCGAGGGCAAGATCCACGACGAAAAAGGCAAGGTTGCGCCGGAGACCTTGCAAGAATTGGCTGGCGCCGGCTATTGGGGAATGCTTATCGATCCCCGCTACGGAGGACAGGGCGCACCGTTCGCGCGCTTCAGCAACTTTCTGACGCGTATGGCCGTCTGGGACGCTATGATCTCCGGCATGGCTTCGATTCACGGCTGTATCGGCGCCGTGGATCCGGTGCGAACTTTCGGTACACCGGAGCAAAAAGAACGCTTCCTGCCCAAGCTGGCCAGCGGGCAAGCGCTATCTGGCTTCGCCCTGACCGAGCCGTGCGCCGGCTCCGATCTGACGGCTCTGCGGACAACAGCGGTCCTGGATGGCGACGATTACGTCGTCAATGGTGAGAAGTTATTCATCACCAATGTCATTCCCGGCCGCACCGCCGGCCTGGTCGTGCTCATCGACGGCAAGCCGGCTGTCCTGGTCGTCGATCTGCCGCCGCAGGAAAACGAGCATTTCCAGATCGTTCCTTACGGTCTCTATGCCCTGCGGCACGCCTACAACAACGGCCTACGCTTCAAGAATTTCCGCGTACCCAAAGACAATCTGCTCAAGCCGCCGGTCGGCGACGGGCTGACCATCGCTTATCACGGTCTGAACCTGGGCCGGGTATCGCTGTGCGCCGGGGCCGCCGGCAGTATGCGTGTCATGTTGGCCAATATCCTGCCCTGGGCCGAGTTTCGCCGCACCTACGGGGAACCCATCGCCAAGCGCGAATTGGTCAAGCGCCGCATCGCCCGCCTGGCCGCCCTCATTGCGGGCGCCGATGCCCTGGTAGCCTGGAGTTCCTGGCTCATCGACGAAGGCTATCGCGGTGAGATGGAGTGCATCATCGCCAAGATTTTCGGCAGCGAGGCCATGAAGGAAGCAGCCATCGAGTTGTTCATGAAGACCCACGGCGGGCGCTCGTTCCTCAAGGGCCATCTCTTCGGCGACAACGTGTATGATTTCCTGGCTCCGTGCATCTACGAAGGCGAAGGCGAAATGCTGGGCATGGCCTTCTTCAAATCGTTGGTCAAGGAACACGGTAAGCGTTTCTTCGAGCCGATCGGCAAGACAGTGCAGCGCCTGGGTCTGAAAAATCCTAATCCCCTCAATCCGCTGCATGCCTGGAAGCTGCGCAAGGAATTAGCCCCATATGCCCGCTGGAAAGTCGGTCAAATGTTTACGCCACGCGATCGTCAGCAAGTGCCCGGTATGGATAAACGGCTGAGCGAGCATGTCGATTTTGCCCTGGCGAACTTCTGCCGGTTGCGCGG
>JAJPHU010000197.1 GCA_021325115.1 Planctomycetota bacterium
GGCAAGACAGGAAGTCTGCGTCCGAAGCGCCTACCGTATCGATTCTATCGGTTACAATAGCGTTTAGCGGCGTTGGCGAGCGGGGTTGCGTAAGCGCCCCGAGTGCTTGGGGCGCTTACGCAACCCCGCTCGCTTGGGGCGCTTACGCAACCCCGCTCGCTCGGGCTCGGGGCGCTTACGCAACCCCGCTCGCCAAGTAGCAAACCAAGGGACGCATCATGATCGGCGCACGAATCGGCTCCTGGATTCTCGATAAGGAACTTGGCCGCGGCGGCATGGGCTGCGTCTACCTTGCTCACCGCGATTCCACAAAAGTGGTTGAGACGGAGCAGGCGGCCATCAAGATCTTGGCTCCGGAATTGGCCATCGATTCCGGCTTCTTGGCGCGATTCCAGCGCGAAATCGACATCCTGCGCCAACTCGATCATCCCCATATCGTGCGTTTCCTGGAATCCGGTCAGCAAGATGGCCGGCATTATCTCGTCATGGAATACGTGCCGGGGCCGAGCTTCGAGACCGTACTGATACAGCGCGGACGCTTACCGTGGATGGAAGTACTCGAGCTGGCCTGGCAGATCGCTCCGGCCCTCAAACATGCTCACGACCGCGGCGTCATTCACCGCGATCTGAAACCGTCCAACTTGCTGCAGGTACAGGAACGAGCCGGAGGCGTAGGCAACGGCGGACATTCCGTCGCTTATGCCTCTGGCTTGTCTTCATCGGGAGTATTGGTCAAGCTAACCGATTTCGGCATCGCCAGCTTGTTCGCCAGTCCGCATTTGACCGTGACGGGCGGCATCGTCGGTACGGCGGAGTATCTATCGCCGGAGCAGGCAGCGGGTAAACCCGTGACGCGCCGCAGTGATCTGTATTCGCTGGGTGTTGTGCTGTACACGTTGCTGACGGGGCGCACGCCGTTTCAGGGCGATCCGCTCGATCTGCTGCACAAGCACCGCTTCGCCCAGTTTGATCGACCGATCCGGCTTGTGCCAGAGATCCCACATGAGTTGGACGCCATCGTCTGCGAGCTTCTGGAAAAAGATCCGGGCCGACGCCCTGCCGATGCGATGGTACTGTTCCGCCGGCTTGATAGCTTCAAACGCAAGCTGGCCTATCAGGCGACGCACGGCAATGCCCGGACCGTGGAGTACGTCATGGGACAATCGGCAACCCATCCGCGTGGCAATGTGGAAGGACCGGCCACGTTGATGAGCCGGCTGATGCGGCAAGAGTTGGAGCGCGAGCGCGTGGGCGGCCTCTTTTGGCAATTCTTCAATCGGCCGTGGGTACTGCTGGGGTTGCTGATCTTGACGGTGGCGCTGATCGTCTGGTCGTTTCGGCCACTCAGCGAAGAGAAGATGTTTCAACACGGGGCCGCTCTTATGCAGTCGCCAGAACCGGCGGATTGGGAGACGGCGTGGGATAACTACCTGGGGCCGCTGCTGGACAAGCACCCGGATACACCGTTTCGCGCGGAAGTGGAGAAATTCCGCATCCGCTATGAGGCGTCCAAGGCGGCACGGAAGGCCAAACTGGCTGCGCGCTGGGCCGGACCTGTGAGCGAGGCGCAATGGTTTTATCAAGAAGGGTTGCGCCGATGTCAGCAGGGCGATGAGGCCGGGGCGCGGCGGACCTGGAAATTGCTGGTGCGCGCATTTCAAGATGTGCCGTCTGAAGAACCGTGGGTGCGCCTGGCCGAGCAGGAACTGGAGAAACTCGGCACGAAACCGCCGCCAGATCGCCAATGGGAGCCCGTACGTCAGGCGTTGCAGCGGGCACATCAGCTGCGCGAACAAGGCCATGACAAAGAGGCGGCAGCAATCGTGGACGCCTTGAAGGCGTTGTATCGCGGCGATCGACAGGCGGAAGCGCTCCTCAAGGGCGAGTGAAATTCCTGAGCGGGAGGCTTACGTTTCCTCACCCTTCGCTCAAGGGGCGTAAGCCCTCCGCTCAGCGGAAGATACTGCTTCACTCTAGCTTCACTTTGACTATCTGTTTTTTGCCCTCGCGGAGAATGCCGACCTCGATCGTGGTCCCTTTTTTGTAGCGTCCCAGCACGGTCATGTAGGTCTGGATGTTCTTGATCGGTTTGCCGTCGATGCTGATGATGCGATCCTCGGCCTGGAGTCCGGCTTTGGCTGCTGGCCGGCCTTCGACGACGCCGCCGATCAGCAAACCTTCTTCCTCATCGCTGTAGCTGGGACGAATGCCCAGGGTCGGCCCTTCGTACTTACCGGGACTTCCCGGATCGCTTTTGACCTTGATGTACTCCGGCCTGTCCATCTGTACCAGCGTGGTGATGGCTTCCTGACTCAAATCGGCGATGCGGCGCATGCCTTCGACATTGATCTTGTCTGCGGTATCGCTGGGCCGGTGGTAATCGTCGTGGTAATCGGTCCAGAGAAATAGCACCGGCACCTCCTTGGCACAGAAGGAAGCGTGATCACTGGGACCGAAGCCGCCTGGCTTGTTGACCATCTTGAAATCATATTTCTCACCGAGCTTGTCCAATAGCTCGCGGAACGGCTTGGCCGTGCCACAGCCTTCGGAGAGCAGCTTGGCTTTGCCGCTGGCCTTGTCCTTGCGCAGCCGGCCAACCATGTCCAGGTTGAACATGGCCGCTGTGTCCTTGAGGGGAAAAAGCGGATGCTTGCAGTAGTATTCTGATCCGAAAAGCCCTAATTCCTCACCACTGAAAGCGATGAAGACCAGCCGCCGGCCCGGGCGGTCCTTGAGGGGGGCAAAGCGCCGGGCCAGTTCCATCAGGGTCACCGTACCGGAAGCATTGTCGTCAGCGCCGGGATGGATGGCCATTTTTCTCGTATTGGCCAGGCTGCCGTTGCCGCCGTAGCCGAGGTGATCATAATGCGCTCCGACCACGACTGTTTCGTTCGCCAACGGTCCCGCCCCTTCCACCACACCGACGATATTCTTGGCGTGGATCTTGCCACGATGCATCCGTACTGCCACGTCCACCGTCCAGCCAGGCAATTCGCGGCTGTGTGGTTTCATTTCTCGTTGAATGTCTTTTTCGAGCATGGCCAGCGCATCGGCGCCGCCGGGCAGCATCATCTCCAGCACGGCGCGACGGATGTGAAACACGGGGATTTTGCCGTTGCTGTGAGTGAAAGCGGTATAGTTGAAATCGAGCAGGTCGTCGCCGTCGCGGGCCGTGTCCGAGTCGTTGACAAAGAGGACGGCCGCCGCTTCGTGCTTCTCGGCATTGGCGATTTTTTTGACGAAAGGCGCGCCAGCCATCAGTTCCCGGTTCCGATCTTTATCGCCGCCTTGGGGGGCGCCGCGCAGGAGGATAACGACTTTGTTGGCGACATCGATAGCGGCGTAATCGTCGTACCTGGCCTTGTCGCTGCTGATGCCGTAGCCGGCGAAGACGGCCGGAGCCTTATCACTGCCGGAGCCGCCCAGGGCCATCGGCCAAAATTGGATACCCTGCTTGAATGTGATGCTCTGTCCTTGCGGTCCTGTCAGAATCAGGCGGGCCGGTTCATCCAGAACGTTGGCATTGATGGGGAACGGTTGGAAATAACTACCGTCTGGACCACCGGGTTTGAGGCCAGCTTTCTTAAACTGATCAGCGATATAATCGGCAGCCTTATCGATGCCGCGCGTACCGGGTCCGCGGCCCTCGCATTCATCAGAGGCCAGGAAAGAGAGGTCCCGACGCAGCCGCGCTTCCGCTGCAGTGCGTTCGGAGGTCGGGGCCGGCGCCACTTTCTCCGCCGCCATCAACAGCGGCATGACGAGAACGATCAAGAACCATCGCCAGGTTCGCATGAGAGATACCTCGTTGAGCCTTGTTTACCAGCCCGTCACGTCGGCAAGGGCGCCCCTGGCTCGTGCTGCGGGCTGGCGAATAGCGTTTGGGAACGATTCTCCTCCAATCTACAGGATTCTCCATCGTTTGCCTATTGACATTGGACAGCCAGCCGCCGCCCGGGGCAAGGGCACGACTTGCCCTTGCCCGCGCGGCGAGCAGGCGAGTAAAACAGAGCTTTCTCGGAACGAAAGCGTGGTGGGATTTGCCGCGCCGGGCGAAAGGATGGAACGAAACGTGGGAAACGAATTGTTACGAAAACAGTCTCGCCCCTGGCGACGATATTCTCTGAAGACACGACAGCTCCGGGAGACTTCAGGCAGACAGAACCAGACAGGAGAGACGGCCCGGCTGACTGAGCCGGGGCAGGCCGGAGATGGGTCGGCCCTCGTTCGGGGACACATATTACAGCTGGACGGGCTCCGCGGATTGGCAATCTTGCTGGTCCTGGTTTATCATTTCACGGACCAATTTGAGGCACACTTCGGTAATTTCTACGAGTCCAAGGAGACACTTGTCCAGGCACTGCGCAAGCTGTTTGGTGCAGGATGGACCGGGGTGGATCTCTTCTTCGTACTTTCTGGGTTTCTGATTACGGGAATCCTCTGCGACACGAAAAAAAGTAGAAACTATTTTCCGAGCTTTTATCTGCGCCGGTTCCTCCGTATTTTTCCTCTCTATTATGGATATTTATTCGGATTGTTGGTCCTGTTGCCTTGGTTCTGGACAGCCGTCTCGCCGAAATGGGAGTTCTTCCAAGAAAAGCAAGTGTGGTATTGGACCTATTTGAGCAACTGGCTGTGCGCAATCAAAGGTGATTTTAAATTCGTGCCGGCTGGTTATATGTGGTCTTTAGCAGTGGAGGAACAGTTTTATCTGATCTGGCCATTCGTTATCTATTTCCTTTCGCGTCGAGCGCTGCTGTTTACCTGTGCGTCCTTGCTCCTGTTGAGCGTGACGGCTCGTTTCGTCCTGGTGGTTTTCGGTGTCCCTGCCACCTCTTTGTATGTCATGACTTGCACACATTTAGATCCCCTTCTGGTAGGGGCCTTGTTAGCTTTGGCGTTCCGCATGCCGGGGGGAATAGGGAAATATGTGCGTCTTTTCCCGGCGGTTGCTCTGTTCAGTGTTGCCGGACTCATAGTGCTGTTTGTCATCCAAGGGAAATTTAAGTTTTGGGAAGTAAAGACTGCTGCGGTTGGGCTCTTGCTTTTAGCGCTTTTATGCGGTTACGTTCTGAATGCAGCCCTTGTCAGCCGAAAGTCCTCCATGCTCTATAAAGTGCTGACAACCATTCCACTTCGATCATTTGGACGCTATAGTTATGCGATTTACATTTTCCATCCGCCGATTGGGGATGCACTCGTGAGTCATTTCGATCTTCCTGGGTTCAAAGGAACGCCGTATTCGATCCTTGTGCCGTTCTTTTGCTTTATAGTTGTCGCAATCTCTATTTCCTGGACAGTAGGATTCATCAGTTGGCACTTGTATGAAAAACATTTCCTCAAACTCAAGAAATATTGTTCGGCCTCAGAAGACTAGCCGCTTCTGCTTTTCTTCTACCCCTGGAAGACTTTACTCCGCTTATCAGAATAGCTTTCATACCCAGGTAATACGCAAGCATTTTTGCCTGCCTATGAAGTAGCGTTTCCAGCTCCTGTTTGTCGATGCATCATCGCCGCAGCGGCAAGAGCGGCTACAATAAGGACGGGAGATTCGCCCGGAGAGGATACACAACATGGCAGGCAGCTACGACGCCATTATCATCGGTGCTGGTCACAATGGCCTGGTGACAGCGTGTTACCTGGCGCGGGCCGGGTGGAAAGTGCTGGTGCTGGAGCGCCGCCACGTCGTCGGCGGTGCTTGTGTTACCGAGGAAACCTTCCCTGGCTTCAAAGTCTCGACGGCCGCCTACGTCAATAGTCTTTTTCGCAAAGAGATCATCCGCGATTTGCGCCTGGCCGAACATGGCTTCGAAGTACTGGAACGCAATCCGGCTTCTTTTACCCCCTTTCCCGATGGTCGTTATCTCTTTCTCGGCGGCGACGGTGCCTTCAATCGCCGCGAGATTGCCAAGTTCAGCGTGCGCGATGCCGAGAATTATCCCAAGTACGAAGCGATGTTGGAGCGCGTCGCCAACGTCATCGAACCGACCCTGTTGATGCGTCCGCCGAACCTGTTGCGGCCCAACTGGCGCGATCTGTGGAACCTGTTTAAACTGGGCCGGGCCTTTCAGAAAATGGGCACAGGCATGAGCGAGGCTGTCGAGATCCTCACGGGGCCAGCCCGTGCCATTCTCGATCGCTGGTTCGAGTCGGAGCAATTGAAGGCGACGCTGGCCACTGATGCCATCATCGGCGCTTTCGCCGCACCGAGCATGCCGGGCACCGCTTATGTGTTGTTTCATCATGTCATGGGGGAGACCAACGGCAAACGCGGCGTGTGGGCCTACGTCCGCGGCGGCATGGGCGGTCTGACGCAAGCCCTGGCCCGTGCCGGCAAAGCGCTCGGCGTCGAGATTCGCACGGAGGTCGAAGTTGGCCGCATTCTTGTCAAGAACGGCGCTGCTTACGGCGTCGCCCTGGCCGACGGCACGGAAATCCATGCCCGCATCGTCGCTAGCAATGCTGATGCCCACGTTACCTTCAATCGCCTGCTCGACAATCGCTTGCTGCCGCCAGCCTTTACCGAGGCGATACATCGCATCAACTACGCCAGCGCCTCCATGAAAATCAACGTCGCCCTCTCGGAACTACCGGATTTCTCGGCTTACCGCGGCACGCAGCCTGGCCCGCAGCACCGCGGCACCATTCATCTCTGCCCCGATCCAGATTACATTGAACGCGCCTACGACGATGCCAAATACGGCCGACCTTCGCAATACCCCGTTCTCGAATGCACGCTCCCGTCGGCCGTTGATGACACGGTCGCACCACCGGGACAACATCTGATGTCGATGTTCGTGCAATATGCGCCCTACAAGCTGCGCGAGGGCCACTGGGATGAACTCAAGGAGAGTTTCGCAGATCGTTGCTTCGACCTCGTTAACGAGTATGCGCCGAACTTCAAGCGTTCGGTAATCGCCCGGCAAGTGCTGTCGCCCCTGGACCTGGAGCGCACCTTCGCGCTGACGGGCGGCAACATCTTTCAGGGAGCGATGACGCTAAATCAGCTATTTTTCCTGCGTCCGGTGCCTGGTTTTGCTGGCTATCGCACACCGATTCGCGGTCTGTATCTGTGCGGAGCGGCGGCGCATCCCGGCGGCGGCGTCCTCGGCGCCGCAGGCTGGAACGCGGCCCGGACGATCTTGGGAAAGGCATGAGAGAACATCAGATAGAATATCCACACATTCCTTCCCTGACCCGAATTGCCGAAAGATCCTTGCAGAAAAGTTAACCATGGTTCCACCCCTTCAAGCAGATTCCGTACCGCTGCGTGAGGATGGCCACGGGGGCTTTCGAGGCAGGCCGAACATCTACTCTGGGGGGCCTCTCGATTTGGGCGTGTAAGAGGGCTTACGTGTGAGCGGTCTTTTTCTGCCCCCCTGGCGGGGGAGAGAATGGAAAAACCTACCCGGGGGCTGACGCAACCTCGTTCGCCCAAATCGCGAGGGGCACCCGCAACTCTGTCTGGCCGCGATCCGCCCTTGCAACCAGAGCGATTCTGTCCGACAATATCCTTCGCCAGTTCGCCGCCTCGGGCTCAAGGTACGCGAACCGCGAACCGTCTCCGTGCGTATCAGCGGCAAGGGACTGGCGGCAGCGCCCGAATGAGCAACCTTCCAACCGTGCGAGTGCCGTGGATAATATTGCAAAAGTCAAAGACTTTGTCCTCACGTTTACCAGCATCTTCTATGAGGCGCTGCCGTTCATCATTCTCGGCGCCGTCATTGCCGGCATCCTCGAAGAGATGCTGCCACAGCGCCTCCTCACCCGGTTTTTGCCGCGCAGCCGCACTTTGGCCATCATCATCGGCGCGGTCCTCGGCCTGGTTTTTCCCATGTGCGAATGCGGCATTATTCCGGTGATGCGCCGCCTTATTCGCAAGGGACTGCCGCTCAGCTGTTGCGTCGCCTACCTGCTGGCCGGACCTATCATCAATGTCGTTGTCATGCTCAGCACTTTCGTCGCGTTTTCCGGCATGGAGAACGCTGTAGAGCCGGGTGGCGGATTGGCTTACCAAATGGGCGGCTGGTGGATGATGAGTTTGCGTATTGCACTGGGCTTCCTCGTCGCTGTCGGCACTGCGCACATTGTCGAGTGGCAATATCGTCTATATGGGAGCAAATTGCTCATGCCCTTGGCCATCCCGGCCAAGGTGGACATCAACGAGGACGGGGAAGAGGCGGAAGAGAAGCGTTCGGCCTGGCAACGCCTCAGCAACATCACCGATACGGCCCTGCACGACTTCATCGATATCACGGTCTTTCTTATCCTTGGGGCGCTGCTGGCCGCCTTCACGCGGCAGATCGTCACCCAGGAGATGATCGCTGATCTATCGCGCAACCATGCCGTGTTGTCCATCGTCCTGATGATGCTGCTGGCCGTGTTGTTATGCCTGTGCAGCGAAGCCGACGCCTTTGTAGCCGCTAGTTTCATCACGTTGCGGCCAGCCGCCAAGCTCGCCTTCCTCGTTCTTGGCCCCATGCTCGATCTCAAATTGTACATGATGTATACGCGCGTCTTCCGACCACGCTTGATCTATACGATTTTCTTGTCGGTGATTATTCAGGTATTCATTTATTCTTACGTAACTCATCTGTTGTGGGAGCATTACGCACCGCAATTTATGGTGGCACCTGTTCCCACACCTGGCGGAAAGTGAGGAGTGCGGAGCAAAAAGTTCTCCTCATTCCTCACTTTTTTAGAAGGAGGATGGTCTCATGACTCACGATCATTCACATGGCGATCGCAACGCCTACTACCTCAATCAGCTGTTCACCATTGCCGTGTGCGGTGCGCTGGGCGGCGTGGCCGTCATGCTGTGGTGGAGCGGTACGATCCGCCTCATGCTGCATCCGAAATTTTTCCTGTGGGTGCTGTTGGGCGGCATCGCGCTGTTGGTGTTGGTAGTCCTTCGTGCCGTCGCTGTATGGCGCTCCATCGATGAGTTGGCCGCTGTATCGGATCATGTACATGATCACGAAGATTGTGGCCACGAACACGAACCTTGTCATCATCACGCTCATGAGCACGGCCATGAGCATGGCTGGCAACCCTGGCGTTACGTGGTGTTGCTGCTGCCTGTGGTGCTGTACCTTTTGAACCTGCCCAATCAGGGTTTTTCAGCAGATGCCGGCGGCAGCGAATTGAACCGACTGTCTCTGAGCGCTCCGGAGTCTGTGCGTGCGACCGGGCAAGCGAGTGTCGGTTTTGTGGAGTTACAGCAAGCATCGCTGACGCCGGAAAGCCGCGATTATTACGAGGGCAAGACCGTCACGCTGACCGGTCAGTATTTAGCCTACAGTCCCAAGCGTTTCACCCTGCGGCGCTACAAGATCGCCTGCTGTGCCGCCGATGCTGTCAAGCTCGATGCTGTTATCATGGTCGATGACAAAGCCGCGGAAAAGGTCGATCCCGACACGTATCGCGATAAGTGGGTGGAAGTGACAGGCCGTATCCACTTCTTTCCCAAACCGGGCAGCAACGAGTTCATTACGGCCCTGATTCTGTATCCGACAAAGGATGAGCCGATCAGCCAGCTCGTCAAGATCATCCCACCACCTGCAACACCGTGGTTGAATTAAAAGTCAAACGAACCACAGAGTTACAGAGAATACAGATAAGGAGTCAATGTTTAGGGCTAGCGGACTTTCCCCTCCCCCCACGAGGGGGGAGGGTTCGGGTGGGGGTAAAACGCCTGGATTTCTCTGCTCTTTTCCCCCTACCCCCGCCCTCCCCCACAAAGGGGGAGGGAGAAAAGAACAGACCGATTCAACCGTCCCCAGTATAACTCTGTGGTTCGCTTAGCGTCGAAGGATGCGGCGGATCACTTCGGCGGCACGTTCAGCCTGTGCTGTGGAAACATCAAGGTGCGTGCAGGCCCGCAAGGTTTGCGGTCCTGCCGCGTGGACCAGCACGCCCTGTTCCTTCAACGCCGCAGCCACGTCTTTGGCCGTGCCCACTTCGTGCTCGACGCGGAACCAGATCAGATTCGTTTCCACTTCCGGTGGTACTAACTGCAATCCCGGCGTGTCAGCGATGGCCTGGGCAATCACCTGAGCATTGTGATGGTCCTCGGCCAGGCGATCGATGTGATGCTCGAGCGCATACAGTGCCGCAGCCGCCAGTACGCCGGCCTGACGCATACCGCCGCCGAACAACTTGCGGATGCGTCGTGCCTGCGTCATCAACTCGCGCGGCCCCGCCAGTGCCGAGCCAACCGGCGCGCCCAGTCCTTTGCTGAAGCACACCGACACAGTATCGAATAATGCCCCCCATCGCTTCGCTGGAATGCCCGTGGCGACGATGGCGTTCCATAGCCGTGCTCCGTCAAGGTGCAGCATCAAGCCATGCTTGCGCGTCCAGGCGTGGATGGCCTGGATTTTGTCGAAGGGATAGACACGACCGCCGCCGCGATTGTGCGTGTTCTCCAGGCACACCAGCCGCGTCCGTACTTGATGATCGTCGTCGGGCCGGATCTTGTCCTCGAGCTGCGTCACGTCCAGGATGCCGCAAGCGCCATCAAGTGTGCGGCAGGTAACGCCACTGTGAATGGCCGGGCCACCGGCTTCGTAGTTATAAATGTGACAATTGACATCGCAAATAAGTTCATCACCGGGCCGTGTATGGACCCGGACGGCGATCTGATTAGACATGGTACCTGACGGCACGAACAGAGCTGCTTCCTTGCCGAGCAGCCCGGCAATGCGCTCTTCCAAACGATTAACAGTGGGATCTTCACCAAAGACATCATCGCCGACCTCGGCAGTGTGCATGGCGGCACGCATAGCAGGAGTCGGACGAGTCACGGTGTCGCTGCGTAGATCAATGAACGGTTCCGACATGAGGATCTCCTTTACGTTAATCGTAACGGTGAATAGGGGAGAACGGGCTGCCTCAGCCGGCTGGGTCAGCTCTACCAGCCGGCTGACGTGGGCCATTTGTCTCCTTCGGAAAAAAGAGAAAAAGAAATTTTATTGTTTTTTGATTGACAAACTCCTCTGGCCCGGTTCTACTCATAGATGTTCCCGTTGTTTCATCTTATTTTCGGCAAAGGAGAAGCCCATGACACGCCGACGTTCCGCTTTCACCTTGATCGAGCTGTTGGTGGTGATCGCCATCATTGCCATCCTGATCGGCCTGCTGTTGCCGGCCGTGCAAAAAGTTCGCGAAGCCGCTGCACGTACGCAATGCAGCAATAACCTCAAACAATTCGGCCTCGCCACGCACAACTGCCATGATACCTACAATGTTCTGCCGCCCGCTCTTGGCACCTTTCCAGGACCGCCTTCCGATCCGGGAAACGGAAAGGCTTTTGGCAACGGCCTGTTCTTCTTCCTGCCTTTTATGGAGCAGCAAAATCTTTATAACGCTTCCGTAGGGACGCTTATCGGCTACACAGGCGTATATTGCCCGCTCAACAACGGCATTTTCACCCAGCCGATCAAGACGTTCGCTTGCCCTTCCGATCCCAGCCAGAGCAACGGCCTGGTACAAGATCCCGGCGGCAACGGCTTTAGTTGGGGTGTGGGCAATTATTCTTTCAACGCCCTGATTTTCAGCCAGGAAAATGGCATCACCCAAACCACTCCGCCGGCCTCGGATGGCAAGGGTTACAGTCCATATGGGGCAGCGCGCATTCCCGCGTCCATTCCCGATGGCCTGTCGAACACGATACTGGCTACCGAGCGATACGGGCTTTGCACCAATAGCACCAGCCAGGCTGTCTTCGGACCTTACGGTGGCAGTTTCTGGGCCTACTGTGCTCTGTCCTCGCCGCAGCTGCCGGCGCCGATGCAGTATCCTATGCCGGTCTATCCGGGTTTCCAGATCGCTTTCTTCGCTCCCTATTCAGCAACCGCTGTTGGGCCGGCCTCCATCTTCCAGATCCAACCCACTCCCTACAAAGGTAACTGCGATCCCTTCCGCGCCTCGTCGCCGCACACCGGAGCGATCCTCGCCCTTCTGTGCGATGGTAGTGTTCGCACCATCGCCCAGGGACTTAGCCCGAACACCTGGTGGTGGGCCTGTACGCCTATGGGCGGCGAAGTGCTCGGTCCCGACTGGTGAAACGTGCGGCCTCACATTCAAGGAGTTATCATGACGAGACACTGTGCGAACGTGCTGGTGCTCTTGGGGCTGTTGCTGCCATTGTTATCCAGTTGCGGCCGCGGCTGGGGACACGTCTCCGGTACGGTACGCTATCAAGGCAAACCGCTACCCAACGGTACCATCACCTTCTACGACGAAGCCAATCAGGCAGTTTCCGGCCACATCGAAGCCGACGGCAAATACACAGTAAACAAGGTCGCCGCGGGCAAGGTCAAAGTCACCGTCACCGCCCCCATGCCCGTTTTCCTGCCAGGCGATCAAACTGCCAAAAAACAGTTCGTCAACATGCCGAACTTGCCCGCTCACTATGCTGACGCTGAAAAATCGGGACTGGAGCGCAGCGTGAAGCCAGGGAGTCAAACAATCGACTTTGACCTCAATTAACAAACGGTTGGCGGGGAGGGCGTTGACACATCCCGGCAGGACAACCTGCCAGGGCGTGTCAACGCCCTCCCCGCTGCCATATCTCCAGAGAAAGGACCATGAAGATGCGCGCATGGCTGACAGGTTTCTTGTTCGTGATGGCGTTCCTCCGCCCGTGCTTCGTCCGGGCTGACTTGGCCGAGTACCTCCGCAAGCCGGAGCCGGTCTTCGCCTGGAAGCTGGCCGAGAAGATCGAACGCGACGGCGATGTCATTTATAACATTCAATTAGTATCGCAAAAATGGCAAAATATCACCTGGAAGCACGTGCTCCAGGTCTTTCAGCCCAAAGGAGTGCGTCCGGCGCCGGTCTTGTTGCTGCGCAATCAAGGTGGCCGGCCCGTGCCGAAAAACATGGCGCTGGATCTGGAGCTGGCACGGAAAGTACAAGCGCCCTGCGCTTGCCTGTACGGCATTCCCAATCAGCCTCTCCTGGGTGGTAAGACCGAAGACGCCCTCATTGCCGAAACCTTCGTCCGCTATCTAGATAGCAAAGACGAGAACTGGCCGCTGCTCTTTCCGATGGTTAAAAGTCTGGTCAAGGCTATGGACGCCCTCCAGGCGTTCGCTCGCCAGGAGTGGAAAACTTCTCTCGACGGCTTCATCGTTACCGGTGCCTCCAAGCGCGGCTGGACGACCTGGCTGACGGGCGCCTCCGATCCGCGTGTCAAGGCCATCGCGCCGATGGTCATCGACACCCTCAACATGCGCCAACAGATGGACCATCAACTCGAAACGTTGGGCGCCTACAGCGATCAGATTCACGATTTCACCGAGCGCGGCCTGGTGCCGGTGCCGAAGACACCGGAGGGCGAGCGGCTGTGGAAGATGGTCGATCCCTATTTCTACCGCGATCGGCTGATGATGCCGAAACTGCTAATTAACGGCAATAACGATCCCTATTGGGCTACAGATGCGCTCAATCTGTACTGGGACGGCCTCAAGGGCGACAAGTGGGTGCTATACGTGCCCAACGCCGGCCACAACCTGGAGCAGAAGGGCACCGATGGCAAACCCGATCTCTCGCGAGCTATCCATGGTTTGGCAGCGTTCGCCCGGCACATTATCCGCACAAATCCCATGCCGAAATTGACCTGGAAGCACGACGACGCGGATGGCAAGGCGCGTTTGACGGTGCAATCCATGCCGCTGGCCAAAAGCGGACGCTTGTGGCTGGCCGAAGCGCCGACGCGCGATTTCCGCAAAGCCACATGGGTCTCTCGATCACTGGAGAGCAAAGACGGCAGCCTCGCCGCGGTGGTCGATCCACCAGCCAAGGGGTTCGCCGCCTTCTATGCCGAATTGGATTACACCATCGACGATCTTCCGTATCATCTTTCGACCACCCTGCGCGTGATCGGCAAGTAAGGGGTGTTGGCTTGTTGTTTGGCACGCTGCCTGCTTGCCAAACAACAAGCCAACACCCCTTATGGTGGTCGCGTTGCAGAGACGACTGTCCTCTTGCTAAAATCAGGACATGCCAGGCAACACTTTTGGAGAGCTGTTTCGCATTACCACCGGCGGCGTCAGCCACGGTCCCGGTTACGCTGTCATCATTGATGGTTGCCCGCCCGGAATGCCGTTGAGCGTGGACGATCTGCTGCCCGACCTGCGCCGTCGCCGGCCAGGCCAATCGAAAATCGTCACGCAGCGCCAGGAAGAGGACATGCCGGAGATCTGGTCCGGCGTCTTCGAGGGCCTGACGGACGGTACGCCCATTACAATCCTGTTTCGCAACACCGACCAGCGCAGTCAAGATTACAGGGACATTAAAGATAAATATCGTCCTGGACACGCTGATTTCACCTTCGATGCCAAGTATGGCCTGCGCGATTACCGCGGCGGCGGCCGCTCCAGCGCCCGCGAGACCATCTGTCGTGTCGCCGCCGGCGCTGTGGCCAAGAAATTCCTCGCCCGCAAAGGCATTCGCGTCCTCGGCTACGTCAAACAAGTCGGCGATGTGGTCGCGGACATCCCGCACCCAGCGGCGGTGACGTTGGCCCAGGTCGAGGCGACGCCGGTGCGTTGTCCTGATGCCGAAGCCGCCGCCCGCATGATCGCCTTGATCGAGGAAGTGCGCAAGGACCAAGATTCCATCGGCGGCATCAGCGAGCTGGTCGCCGTTGGTGTGCCAGCGGGGTTGGGCGAACCGGTCTTCGACAAACTCAAGGCCGATCTGGCCAAGGCGTTGTTGTCGCTGCCAGCGGTGACGGCCTTCGAGTACGGCGCCGGCTTCGCCGTGGCCACGGCTCGCGGCAGCACCAACAATGACGTTTTCATTCGCAAAGATGAACATATCGGCACATTAACAAATCGGCATGGCGGCATGCTCGGCGGTATCAGCAGCGGCGAGCCGATCGTCTGCCGCGTTGCCGTCAAGCCGACCAGCAGTCTGCCACGCCCGCAGCCAACTGTCACCCGCGACGGCGAACCAACCGAAATCGCCACACGTGGCCGGCACGATCCCTGCTTGTTGCCGCGCTTCGTACCTATGGGCGAAGCGATGATGGCGTTGGTGCTGGTCGATCACTGGCTGCGCTGGCGCGCCCAGTGCGGCGATACGGTGATTGCTTGAGGAAGGTCAAACCATGATCTGGTCCGATCCGAAGCTCTGACCGTTTCGGATACGGTCCCGATGCCGTCAATCAGCTCATCGACAGAGCGAAGACGTTAACGGGAGAGAAGTCGCAAACTATCAGCACATTACCAAGGCGCAAAAGAGGAAAGAGAGCGTTTTCTTCTTTTCGTTGACGCCCCGATGGATTCATGTATACTGAGGAATGCGAAGACGCATTTTTGCTCAACCTAATCCTAAAAACTCGTCGCCCGCACGGGTTTCGATATGCGGCTCCATGTTATATCTTTTTTGGAGGTATTTTATGCCAAATTTCACCTGGAAGCCTCTCTATACAAGGGCATATAGAGGGGTGGGTAAACGTGCATTCACTCTCATCGAATTGTTGGTGGTGATCGCCATCATCGCCATCTTGATCGGCCTGTTGCTGCCGGCTGTGCAAAAAGTGCGCGAAGCTGCCAATCGCAGCCAGTGCCAGAACAATCTCAAGCAGATCACCCTGGGCTGCATGAACATGATGGATACAAACCAGGGCAAAATACCGCCGAACATTGGCACTTACCCTAACTCTTCCTACCAAGCCAACAATGGTGAAGGCGGCACGCTTTTCCTTTTGTTGCCCTACATCGAACAGGGCAACGCCTACAATTTGAGTTATTGTCAAAGTTGTGATTCGTTCAATGGCAGTCTGCCGACCTACTCTGAGTACGGGGGCCCTGCCTCGACATTGATCGTCAAGAACTACATTTGTCCCTCTGACCCTACGCAAGACGGCGGGAAGGCGCAGGGACCGTGGGGCGACACGCTGGCCAGCTATGCTGCCAACGGCCAGGTGTTCAAGGGCGATCGCTGGAACACCAATTATGGCCGCTTCCCCGCCTTCATTGCCGACGGCACCTCGAACACTATTTTCTTTACCGAGAAGGAAGCCGTGGCGACCGGAGGCGGCACCGGTTGTGTGTCCCCGGGTGGTACGGAAAGCTACAACTACTGGCAAGATTGGGGTTCGGTGATAGCTGCTTCCAATGCCGGCCAGCCGACCGGCCCTGGCCCTTCCTACTTCCAGATCAACCCTTTGCCCGTCGGTGAGGGCTTGTGTAGTGTGGCGACCGCCGGCCATACCGGCTGCATCCAGGCCAGTATGGGCGACGGCAGCGTCCACGTTGTCGCCCAAGGCACGAGTCCCACCACGTGGTGGTACGCTCTGACACCCGCGAACGGCGATATTCTGGGACCAGACTGGTGAGCGCTCGGATAATACGGACAAATCCAAGCCGCGACCGTGAGGGGGCAGTGCAGCTAACTGTTCCCCTACGGTCGTGGCGCGGACGGACAGATCATTCGGAGATCATTTATCATGAATAACCGTTTTCCACTTCTGCGCTTGCCGTGGGTGATGTCTGCATTGCTCGGCACGGGCTTGCTGCTGCTGTCGGGCTGCGGCGGCGGCAGCACTGCAACGGTGTCCGGCACGGTCACTTATAAGGATAAACCGTTGCCGGGAGGCCTCATCACCTTTATGGCCGAACAGGGCGATGCAGTAGCGCGCGGCAAAATCGAGAAAGATGGTACCTATCGTGTCAACAAAGTACCTGTGGGCAACGTGAAGATCGGCATTCAGGCGTCTGAACCGCCCAAATATGGGGCGGGGATGATACCTAAGGAGGAGGCCGCGAAATTGGGCAAAAAAGCTACCGCCGTGGATCCGGGAGACCACGTGACACTCCCCAAACAATTTGCCGATCCAAACAAATCTGGCTTGACCTACACGGTCAAGCACGGTCCTCAAGAACACAATATCTCTCTCAAATGAATGCGATTTCCACCGCGGGACGATGGCTCCGCCGCTGTTGGCCCGTCGGGATGCTGCTGCTGTTCGTGCTGGCCCTGGTTGTTTGGGCTGCTCTGCAGTTGGGGGCATGGCATCATTGGCGCCAGGCCCAGAAGTGCCTGGCCCAGGGCCGCGCCCGCCAGGCCCGGCAGCATCTCGCGTGGTGTCTGAAGCTCTGGCCCAACCGCGTCTCCGTTCATTTGCTGGCGGCGCGCGCCGCCCGGCAAGACGGCGATGGAGCCGAAGCGGAACGCCAACTCGGCGAAGCGGAACGGCTGGTGCCTGACGGTTCCGAGGAGCTGATCCGCGAATGGACTTTGAATCGTGCTGCCCAGGGTGACTTGACCGTGGCCGAGGCTCATTTGCGGCCCGCCATCCGTAGCCCGGAATGGGGACCGGCTGTCTGTGCCGCTTTGGCCGAAGGCTACCTCCGCAACTATCGAGGTCCGGAAGCTCTCGCTGTCCTGGATGTTTGGTTGGAACAGCAACCGGACAATCTCCACGCCCTGCTGTTGCGTGGCGATGTGTGGAGAAAGGCGGAAGCCCTGGCTCAGGCCATCCCCTGTTACCAGCGCATCCTGGATTTGGATCCGGAGCACGATCAAGCCCGTCGCTGGCTGGCGCTGTGCCTCTTGGACAACGGCCAACCTGCTGCGGCCTTGTCCCACTGGCAATATCTCCAGGAGCGCTATCCGGACGATAACGAAGTCCTTATTTCCCTGGCGCGTTGCCGTTTAGGGTTGGGCGAGAGTGAAGCGGCCCGTCGGTTGCTAGAGCACGTGTTGACCGTTCATCCCCACGAAGCAGCTGCCCTGCACACACTCGGCGCGATCCAGCTTCAAGCGGGACAGCTTGCCGAGGCCGAGATGCTCCTGTGCCGCGCCTTGCGAGTGGCCCCGCGCGACTACAAAATCAACATGCTCCTTGCCCAGGTCTATCGGCAGCAGCGGCGCATTGCTGAAGCGGAGAAACAAGAAGAAAAAGTACGCCGCCTGGAAGCACGCTGGAAACAGTTCCGCCAGATCGTTCGCAACCTGGCCGAGCATCCTCACGAGCCGGAACTCTTGTGCCAAATGGGCGAAGTGCTTCTCGACCTTGGTTACGACGACCTTGGTCATCGTTGGCTGCTCAGCGCTCTCCAGGAGGATGCCGCTTGCCGCCGTGGGCATGAATTGTTGGCTCGTTGGTATGAAGAACACCAGGACGCTAGCCGCGCCGCCTATCACCGCAAGCAAGCGAATACTCTTCTTTCGGCGGGTCAGGGATGACTGGCTGAGATGTCACCTGGTCACCTTGCCCTCCGGCGATGTCGGTGCAGCGCGGGGGAGATCTTTGCGTTGATTGGGGCTGTTCATCCCTTTCTCGCGTTCGCTGCCACAACCCGGCGCCAAGGTCAACAACAATACAGCCATTAAGACATACAAGAGTTTTTTCATGGTTCATCCGCCCTGGAAAACATAAAAAGGCCAGTCGTGCGGAACACGACTGGCCCTGAATCTTGTAATGGATTGACCCCGGCTTGCGGAACAAGCCGCAACCAGGTTTACTTGCTGCCAGGGGCGCCGCCAGGAGCGCCGCCAGGAGCGCCGCCAGGGCCGCCGCCGCTAGGAGCAGGCGTGGTCTTGGTAGTGGTTTTGGTTTCCCCACCACCACACCCCACGATGCTGGCGCTAACGAAGATCACAGCGAGGAACAATGCGATCAGCTTCTTCACGGTGTAACCATCCTTTCCAGTTTCAATCCCCGGTCGGCTGTTATGCCAACCGCCACATGTTACGTCCCCATGACCGATTCAGGGGATCTCCCAAGGTGGTTTCTTGCGATCTGCGGCCGGCCATTACCCCGTCCGCCCCATGCTACGACAGAGGCCAACTCGCAGCAAACCTGGGCCGGGCGATTTCCCAAGAATAAGAAGACTACTTCTTCTTTTGTTCTTCCTTCTTTTCTTCCTTCTTCACTTCGCCGCCGCCGGGCTTCTTTTCTTCTGTCTTCTTTTCTTCCTTCTCTTCCTTCTTCGGCTCGCCGCCGGACTTCTTTTCTTCCTTCTTTTCGGTTGTCCCGGTCTTCGGCATTTCTTTCTTCGTCGCGGTAGTAGTGGCTGGCGGACAGCCCGTAATCATCGTGAGCAAACCGCTAATAACGAGTAAAGCGAGTAGCTTCTTCATGGTGAATTTATCCTTCCTTTTGTGTGTCTTGGACAGCGCGAAAACTCCCATCGCTCGCCCCGGCGGCGAGCATTCTATGATGTAGGATGCGCAGATCGTGAAATTATTCCCAAAAAATTTTGATGTCGTAACGAAGGAGAGAGTAAGAACAGGGGCGGCTCGCATGCCAAACCGCAAGGAAACAACTAAAGTAAAAAGAACAGGGAATAAATCCCCCTCCCTGCGGCTCTTGTTTTTCAGAGGGACCTGCATCATGGCAAAGCCCGGCAGTCCACAGGCGATCCAGCAACTCGTTGAGGAACATTATGTCACGCTGTATCGCTATGCCTATCGCCTGTCTGGCTCGTCCGCCGATGCCGAGGATCTGACGCAAGAAGCGTTCTGCAAGGCGCAGCTGCATTTCGGCCAACTCCGCGATCCGGCGCGGGCCAAACCGTGGCTGTTCCGCATCTTGCGCAACGCCTACTTGCATCGCGTCCGTGCCGACCGGCAACAGCATTGTGTCTCTCTGGAAAGCATCGGCGACCTCGCCGAGCCGACGCCTTCCCCTTTGCCGGAGATCGATCCGGAACGGTTGCAGCAAGCGCTCAACGATTTGCCGGAAACGTTTCGGACGCCGATCATTCTGTATTATTTTGAGGATTTTGGGTATCGTGAGATTGCCGAGCAGATGGACCTGCCGATCGGTACGGTGATGTCTCGTTTGGCGCGAGCCAAGGCTTTTCTCCGCGCTCGGCTCATCGAGTCCGACGCTTCAGTATTGGCCAATGGCCGCGTACCCCGGAGGGCGACCGATGGATTGTAAAACCGCCCGACTGTTGCTCGATTTCGCCCGCCCGGAGGCGCGCGAGTTGGAAGCGGAAGAGGTTGCCGAGCTACAACGCCACCTCGATCACTGCCCCGATTGCCACAGTCAGGCCCGCAGCGAACGTCAACTCGATGAATGCCTGGGCAAAGCCATGCGCCAAGTCGAGGTGCCAGCTGGCTTGCGCGAGCAGTTGTTGGCCCGATTGGAGTCCGCGCGCGGCGACTGGTATCGTCAGCGCTTCGCCCACGCCGTTCGGCTGAGCGCCGCTGCTGCCGTGATATTGCTGCTCTGCTGGGCCGGCTGGTATTGGGTGCGGGAACATCTGGTAGCACCGATCGATACGCAACGGGTGGCCAGCGCCGTCAGCGAGGATGTCCTGGACGATCCGCGCGTTCGAACGGGAAGAGCACTCCAAGCGTTGGGCTTCGAGACGCCGTTGTCGCCCTATCTGGATTACAGCTTGCTGGTCTGTCCGCCGGCCCTGGCGGAGCTGCCCGGCTATCCTGGCCGCAAGGTGCCGATGCTCGTCTTCGCACGGAATGGCCGAACGGCACGCGTCTATCTAATTCGGGAAAAAGCGATTCCCAAAAACACGCCAATAGCGATCGGCGGCGGCAGCTTCAAAGCAGAACTGTTGCCTTCCGAAGGCGAACCGTATCGCTTCCTCGTCATCCACGATGGCGACAACCTCCATTGGCTGCGTCCTCCGGAACTTCCTGCTCTGTAATACACCGCACTCGATAAACCGCAAAGAAAAGAAAGAGACAAAAAAGACAGAATTAAAGAATCAGATAGTCTTCCTCGCTCCCAAGTAGAGAGCTTGGAATGAGATTAAATCGCCTTTTTGGCTCTCTTTTTCGTTTCTTGGCGTCTTGGCGGTTCAATTTTCTTCTGAACCTCGTTTTCGATGTGTTCGATGATCGCCGCGGCCACGTCTACCCCAGTGGTCTTTTGAATGCCTTCCAGTCCGGGCGAAGAATTGACCTCCATGACCATCGGTCCTTCGTTGGATTCAATCAGATCGACGCCGGCCACGGTCAGGCCCAGGCAGCGGGCCGCGGCCAAGGCAGTGCGGCGATACTCAGCCGGCAGGCGGATCTTCTTGGCCGTGCCGCCGCGATGGATGTTGGAGCGAAACTCGCCCGGGACGGCTTGCCGTCGCATCGCTGCTACTACCTTGTGGCCGACCACCAAAGCGCGGATGTCCGAGCCGCCGGCCTCCTTGATGTACTTCTGAATAAGGATGTTCTGCTCTAATCCGTGAAACGCCTCGATGACCGAATGGGCCGCCATTGCTGTCTCGGCCAGCACCACGCCAATGCCCTGCGTCCCTTGCAATAGCTTGACCACCACGGGCGGACCTTCGACCTGCTCGATGCAGCTGGGTACGTGTTCAGCCTGGCGCGTGTACACTGTCGGCGGCAAGCCGATGTCGTGCCGGCTCAACAACTGCAAGGCGCGCAGCTTGTCGCGCGAGCGAGCGATGGCCTGCGATTCGTTGAGGCAATAGACGCCCAGCATCTCGAACTGGCGGACGACGGCCGTGCCGAAATAGGTGATAGAAGCGCCGATGCGCGGAATGACGGCATCCACTGCCCCGACGGGCTGTCCCTGGTAGAGCAACTCCGGATTGCGGCGGCTGACCAGGATGTCGAATTGCAAGGTATCGAGCACGCGCACCTCATGGCCGCGCTTGCGGGCCGCTTCCACCAAGACCCGTGTGCTGTATAACTCTTCGCGCCGCGATAAAATGACCAGGCGCATACCCTCTTCTCCTCTTCCCTCAGAGCGTTAACACGTCGCGCTCGCCTATTCCGTTGTCCAATTCTTCAACAAATACTTGCGGCTGACATCAACAATAAAATCGTTGGCCAATGCTTCACGGCCGAGAATCATGCGATAGCGCATGCGGGAACGATTGGTAATAGTGATGCGGATACGCTTATGGATCGGCCCGATACGCACGGCTGTCTCCACCAGCGGCCGTTCTTCGCGTACGCCGCCGCTATTGCGAACGAGGACTGTCCGTAAGACTGGCGTATGGATGCGGGTGAAGTGTCCCGGATGACGGCGGTCCAGGGCCAGATACAACGTCGCCATCAGTCCGCCGTCGGCTGTCTCGGTCAATTCGTAGCGAACCACATCCAACGCCGAGGTGCGCGCGCCCGTGTCGATCTTGACGCGGATGCGCCGCAAGTTCCATTCGGTGAACTGCAAGTGCTCCTTCCAGCCGATCAGCACCAGTGGGCGATTGGCCGCCGCAGCGAACGGCGGGTGTGCGGATGATTCCAGCATGTCGGCAATCTCTCCTTCCTTGTCATTTGGGCGCGAAATGCTCGGCTGTGTTGGAGGGTTCCATCGAGACAACGCGGCGTTGCCGCCGCCATTGTTGCCATTGCAAAACGCCGAGCACCGCTACCACTACCCCTGTGAGAAAACTGACCGTCAGTTGTCGCCAGTCCGGCAGGACAGCGCCCGAGCGAGGGGCGTCCGCTCCCTGAATTTCGCTTGTCTGGAGAGGTTCCGGCGCCCCCGCCAGCCCTGAGAGATCGCTCGAGGCTGCCATGCCGCCGATTTCGTTGGCCGCCGCACCAATGGCCGGCGCCAACAACACTCCACGCGGGGCCAGCATCCACAACAACATCGCTTGTTTGCGGCGGTCCTCCCCCGAACCTGTGCTGTCGGTGAACAACTCCTTGTACGCCTTGACGGCTTCGTGGAGAACCTGATGATGCTGACGCAACTCGCGATTGGAAGCGAGTTGTTGGCAGAAATCCAGTACGGAAAAGGCCCAATCTACCTGTCCCCGCCCATTCAGCAACTCGCCATAGAGCCAATTCAGACGCGGATCGAGTGGCCGCCATAAGAGCAATTGCAGCACGATCTTCTCGGCATCGACGGGCAGCCGGTTCCACTGCTCGAAAGCGAGGCCGCCTGCTTCGTATTGCCCGCTGGAGCCGACGAAACGAATGGGGCCGAATAAATCATCCAGGGGAGGCAATTCGTTGACAGCCCGGCCTTGATTGCGAATTTGTTCGCGCTGACGTAGCCGCATCAGCGTCAGGGCATAGTGTTCTGCATGGCGATACCAGCTGGATTCCCAGCGATTCCAGCTCAGAAAGTGCGTCGGCCAACTCCGCAGCGCTTGCGTTTGCAGATCGATAGCGCGCTGCAACAGAGCATCCTCTTCCTGATAGGCACTGGCCAGGTTAAGCAGCAGCAGGAAGTAGACGGAATGATCCGGCGGTACCACACGCAGCGACTCCTCCAGCAGCGTACGGGCTTTGGGGTAGCGCCCCATGCGGATCAAACAGGCGCTCAGATTTACACGATCGGTAGGCGTGAGCGTGTTGTCGCGCTGTCGGGCCTCCAATGCTGCTAACTGTTTCTCATAAGCGGCACGGAGTGAACCGGATTGGGCTTGGGGAGGAAGTTTCGCGGCATCGTGGATGGCGCGCAATTCGCCCAGATGCATCCACACGCGCCAAATCGGATCGAGAGCGTTGATCTGAACATAATCGCTGGGATACTTGGGCGGCGGATCGAGATTGTAGACGCCGGCCTGAAGCCGCGCCCATCCACCCATCAGCAGCGCCGCACTCAAGACGATTCGACGCATAACCTCACCTTACCAGCCTAGGATGAGCGATAGCCTGGTATGCAAAAGTCCTTTGATCCAGTCGCGCTGTCCCGGACACATTGGTCCTGCCGGGCGTTTGAGGGGTCAACGTTGTCCTACTCGTTGTCCCAATCATTGTAGCAAAAACGGGGGTGAGCGGAGCGTATCAACGCCCCGGGTGGGCAACTCGCCAAAATCCAGAGGGGCACCCCTCGCCGGAGTTTGGGTTGACTGGTTTGCGCGGTTAGTCACAATAAGGGAATGGGCGGAATACACTCCTCGAAAGAAGGATAAGCGAAAGGACCGATCTACATGACCCAGGCGATGTTGACTCGTTGGCTAGGGGCTGTGTTGGCACTGGGACTGCTGGCTCTCCCTCTGCGCGCGGAACAACCCCAGGCAGAACAAGATAAGACCGCGCATCCCTATGTGGTGCTGGTTGGCATCAGCAACTATGCGGATAAGCAAATCAAATCGCGCCCCCATGCGGAAGATGACGCCAAGGCGCTCTTCGAGCTGTTCACCAACAAGAAATATCTCGGCGTCGATGCTGCCCACAGCCGGCTGCTCTTGGGTGATTCGGCCAAAGTTCCCGGCAGCCAGCCCGCCACGCGTGCCAACATCCTCAACGCTCTTCATTGGATCGTCGATAATGCCAAAGCCAGCGATTTGGTTATTTTCGGCTTCTTCGGCGAGGGCGGCCCCCTGGGTGATACCGGAGCGCACCGCTGCTATTTCGCTGCCGATTCCACCTTTGCCGGACGCGATAAAGATGCACTGGCCGCCTCGGAGGTCGGCGAAGTGCTCAAGGGACTCAAGAGCCAGCGTTTCTGCGTCTTTGTAGATGTCGATTTCAAGGGCTTCACTACTACGGACCAGAAAGTCCCTGAGCCATCGTTAGGTATCATTCCCTACCCGGAATTTCTGGGCATCGAGGATAAGGAGAAGGATACCGAGGAAGAGCTAGCCAAGCCCGGCCGCGCATTGTTCGGCATCCTGTCCAGCCGCGGTTGGGTGCGCCCGTTAGATCTCAAGGAGCATGGCATCTTTGCCGACTCAGTGTTGCGGGGTCTCCAAGGCGCCGCCGACAAGGATGGCTATGAGCCGGACGGCTTGATTACTGTGGATGAACTGCGGGAGTATCTCGATAAGGATGGACGTGAACAGATCCGCACGCACGCCAAGAATAAAGACGAAAGCGACCAGTTCTTCATGGCCTTGGGGGGGCGCGGCAATCACTACGTTTTGACACACAATCCTGCCGTGGCCCAAAAGGTCAAGGAGCAAGAAGATAAGTTCGCCCAGATGGTCAAAGACGGCAAAGTGAACGAGAAATTCGCCGAGGAAGGCAAGACCTTGCTGGCTCGTATGCCACGCTTGGAGGCGCAGCGTAAGCTCCGCAAGGAATATCAAGCCCTCCTGGACGGCAAGATTGACTTCAACAAATTCCTTAGCCAGCGCAAGGCCATTGTCGAAAGCACCAAGCTGTCGCGGGAGGATGCCCGCGATTTTGCCGAGAAGGTCATGGATGCCATCCGCATCGTTACGCGCGGCTACGTCAAAAAACTCGACCCCCACGACATGGTTGTCTGGGCCATCAAGGGACTGTATCGGCAGGTGGACGTGACAGGCACGACGCCGGTGCTGTATCCCAACAAAATTCCGGAAAAGATCGCGGCCAAGCTCAACAATGTCGCTGACATGAACGAAGAGGAGCTCACCGAGCTGTTGATCGAGGCCCGGCAGGCGGTGGGCAAACGCGAAGACCTGGACAAGCATAAGGACATCGATTGGACCCTCAAGCGGATGCTCCACAAGCATACCGATCCGTACACGACGTACATCGATCGCGAGGAAAAAGAGCGGATGAAGCGCGAGATCGGCGGTCGCTTCCCTGGGGTCGGCATCCAGATCCGCAAGGATGCCGCCACCGATCAACTCCTCGTTGTCACGCCGATTAAAAACAGTCCGGCCTACAAAGCTGGCATCCAGGCCGGCGACCTTATTACTACCGTCACCCGTGAGGTCGATAGCGAGGGTGAGCCGCTCAATCCGCCGGAGGTCCTCCCTACCAAGGGGATGAAGCTCAACGAGGCCGTCGAGAAGATCACCGGCAAGCCCGGCACCAAAGTCCGTTTGACCGTGCAGCGCGAAGGCGTGGCCAAGCCGATCGACTTCAACCTGACGCGCGGCTACGTCGATGTCGAGTCGGTTCTCGGCTTCAGACGCAAGGCCGACGATAGCTGGGACTACATGATCGACCCCCAGAACAAGATCGCCTACGTCCGGCTGACCCAGTTCGCGCGGAACAGCAACCGCGATATGCACCGGGTTATGGAGGATCTGAAGGAGGCCGGCATCAAGGGCTTCATCCTCGATCTGCGTTTCAATCCGGGCGGCCTGCTTGATGTCGCTTACGATATCTCCGATTTGTTCATCGATGACGGAGTGGTCGTCAGCATCCGCGAACGCAATCAGCCGGAAAAAGAGCTTACCGGTCATACGCGCGGCAGTCTACTCGATTTCCCGATGGTGTGCCTGGTGAACGGCTCCAGCGCCAGCGGCAGCGAGATTGTGGCGGCCTGCTTGCAGGACCATGACCGCGCCTATATCATCGGCGAGCGCAGCTATGGCAAAGGCAGTGTTCAGCACATCCTCGATTTTGACGGTGGCGAGATCAAGCTAACTACCGCTACCTTCTGGCGTCCGAGCAAGAAAAACCTCAACAAGTCTAGCACGGGCGGCAAGGAGGAAGAGGAATGGGGCGTCGTTCCCAACCAGGTTATCAAGTTGACAGCCAAGGAGCGGTTCGACCTCGAAGAGCATTTGCGCAATACGGAGATCATTCAACGCAAGGACAAGCCGGCCGAGGTCAAGAAATTCGAAGACAGGCAGCTGGACGCCGCCTTGAAGTACCTGCGCCGCCAGATCCAGACGGCCCGGAAGTGATTTTTTCTCTGCCCTTGCCGGCGCTGCGGGCTGGTAGGGGGCAATCGACAAATCCAGAGACGCTTAGAGGGCTGATGAGGTAATCCTCATCGGCCCTCTTTTTGTTTCAAGTTGAGTTGCCCAGCTGCCCTTGCTGGCGCATGATTGGTTCGCGGACAGCTGCAACTGCTAGCTGTTCCAACAACACCCGTCATTGGCTCCCGTTCTGGGATGGATTGCGACAAGGGGACCGCACATGAATCGGTTTGGTTTGGCAACTTCGGCGATGCTGCTCGGCGTGATATTGGAGACAGGGTGCGCAAGCCCCTGCGGCTGCCGCGACGGCATCTTTCACCGCGTGAGTATGTTTCGGGCACGGCGGGCTTGTGCTTGCCCGTGCGAATGTTGTAGCAGTTGTGGCGGCGGTGTTCCTATCGTTGGGGCCGCCGGACCCGATTGTTGGGGAGACGGCCCGATCTTAGAACCGCCCGGCCCGCCGTTGTCGGCGTTGCCGCCGGCCGAAGCAGCGACGCCGGCCCCATTGCCACCGAGTCTCGGGGCGCCCTTGGGAACGCCGGCAGGGCCGGCCGAACCGCGTTTGAGTCCGATACCCAATGGAGCGCAACCTCTCCCGGCCGAGCCTTCTTCACGTGTTCGCCGCCGGTAACAGAATTACGCCCGTAAGGGAGCGGTTGGAATTACCGCTCCCTCACGGGCGTAGCCTGGATTTGCTCGCTACCAGTTCCTGAAATGCCCGGCACAGCAACGGGGCCGTATTCGCTCCCAGACTGTTGACTTCGCCGTATTGGGCTTTCTTGCGGCCATAGCAGAAGGGCGCCTTCTCGTCCCACTGACGTTTAGGAATAATGTAACCGATCTCATCGCCAGCCAGGCCTATCAACATCCGATACGGGCCACGCAGCTGCTTGTAGATGGCTGGCTCAATGGGCGCATCGGGGAAGTCGGCCCCAGGGTCGGTCGGATCTTGCACTTTGCCAAGCACCAATTCTGGATAAATTTCCCCGGGAATGGCGGCAATATCGAGATCACCCAGCCGCAGCCAGGCGATCTCACTGCGCAGGCACAACGGCTTGTCCGCTCCTCCTTTTCGCTCCCCCTTCTGGGGGAGCGGAGGGGGAGCCGGCTCGGCCTTGTACAGATCGCCGCTCCATAAGAACGCTTCGCGCTGAACAACACCGAGCTGCCGGGCCAGCAGATACAGCTTGTTATCCAGCGGCAAAAACACCAGCCGCCGCTGAGCTTGCAATGGTGTTAGCTTCACGGGCTGCGCCGCTTTCAGGGCGTGCTCTGCGACTTCGGCTAATAGCTCGCCATAGCGCTCTGTCTTCTCGAAGGTGCCATCGTCCAGTGTCTTGCCGGCAGCGCTCTTAATCTCGACGTTCAGCGACGTCATCAATCCGCCGACCGTGCCGGTAAAATAGACAACAGGGCAATGATATTTCTCGCACAATGTCTTGACGGTTACACCAACGAAATCAGCACTGATGAGCGTATTTTTGCCGCCGAGCGTTTCGGGATGGCAATTCCACTGCACGATGATCCCGGCGCGCTTGTCCTCTCGATCGCGGAATTCCAGAGCAACCAGCTCATCGTGTTTGACATAAGGCTCGCGGCCATCGTGCAGCAACTCCGGAGCGTGAGCGCTGCCGATACGGACGCGGACAGCCTTGCGGCCGGCATCCGCCGCTTGCACCGCAGCGATAATCTGTTTTTCTACCTCGGCGAGGTATTCTGCATCGACGCCACTTTGGAGTGGACTGGCTCCCCACAAACCGAGCGTATCAGGCCCTTCGTGATTGTGCGTGCTGGAAACGAGGACATAGCGGAAGTCCGGCAGACGTTGACGGATCCTTTCAATATACGGATGAAAGAAACCGATCAGATCGATGGAAACCAGGGCGATCTTTTCCTGGCCGTGGCGGAAGACCACGGCGCGGGCCATGAGCGGATCATGAACGCCGGTCGCTTGACGATTGTGGCCGAAGCCGGCCAGGTACACGGTTTTGCCCTTCAGGGGCGGTGTAATATCTGTCTCGGCAAAACCCACTTGCAGCTCACCAGGACCGACGTCTCCTCGGTCGGCGGGTACAAATAAAAACCCCAAAAGCGATAGAAATACCAGGTGAATCATATAACGTAACATGGTAACGACTCCTTACAATTTGCCGTCGAGCGCATTGTTGCACAATTGGTCGGCGCGTTTGTTCTGCTCGCGCCGTATGTGACGAATTGTCACCGGCCCCTCGAAGCGCCGGCGTAAGGCACACGCTTGTTCGTACAGGCCGCGCAACTCCTCGTTCCTGACTCTATATTCGCCGTTCATCTGCTTGACCATCAGCTCGCTGTCGCTGTAGACGATGACACGATGGTGCGGCCCCAGTTCCAAGGCGCGCTCCAGAGCGCGGATGAGGGCAGTATATTCGGCCTGGTTGTTGGTCATCTGACCAAGGCAGTCGGCTTCCTCGAGGACTGGCTGCCCATCGCGGTTGATGACGTAGGCGAAGGCGGCCGCGCCAGGATTGCCGCGCGAAGCGCCATCGGTGTAGATAGTGAGGACCGTTGCTTCATTCATAGAAATGCTCTCCCAATATCCTCCAAGTGTTATATGTCGTTCCTCAACCGTTTGACGGAAAGCGGATGGCGGAAGACGGATAGCGGATTGTAGAATTCTCGTAGAGAGGCGTCAATCATGGTAGGTGATTTGTGCAAGCCATCGCCATTCCTCGTCTGTTGATCCTGGAGACATCGAGTCGAACCGCCCAGGTGGCTCTGGCGCTGGGCGGCCAGCTATGCAGCGTGCGCCGTTTGGACGAAGTCCGCCGGCACGCGCGCGATCTGGCCCCGGCGACAGCGGCGCTTCTGGCTGAACAAGGTTGGCGCCCGCGCGACCTCCAGGCGGTGATCGTTAGCCGTGGTCCTGGCAGCTACACCGGCCTGCGCGTCGGCATCATGTCCGCCAAGACGCTCGCCTATGCCGCCGGCTGCGCTCTGCTCGCTGTGGATACCTTCGCCGCTCTCGCCCTGCAAGCACCGCCGTCTGTGTCGTGCCTTGATGTTCTCGCCGATGCCCAGCAAGACAAGGTGTACGTGCAATCGTTCGTTCGCTTGGCGAATGGCTGGCAACCATCATCGGAGTTGGCGATCCGCCGCTTTGCCGACTGGCTGACCAAGCGCGAGCCGAGCGCCTGGGTGACGGGACCAGGATTACGAAAGTGGGCGCCGCATCTGCCGGCAGAAGTGCCGCCGTTGGAGGCAAGCCTGTGGGAGCCGCAGCCGGCGAGTCTGTTGCGCATTGGTTTGGCGCGTTACCGGGCCGGCGCGCGCGATGATCTGTGGACGTTGGAGCCGCTGTATCTGCGACCTAGCTCGGCAGAGGAACAATGGCAGGGGCGGTCGTCCCAAGGGACCCTGTCCCAATGAACCGCCAAGATGCCAAGGAAAGAATAAGAGCTACCGGACCAAACCTCCTCCCCCTCGTGGAGGGAGGCTGGTAGGAGGTGTCAAGGCAAGGGAGCCCAGGAGGGGTGTCCCCCCATCCGAACCCTCCCCCACAAAGAGGGAGGGAAAAGTCCGCTAGCCCTAAGAGAGAAAAAATGACCCGGCTTCGCTGATTCTCGGGCTTTTTTCTCTTGTTTCTTTCTTTTCTTGGCGTCCTTGGCATCTTGGCGATTCCTTGAGTTAGGAGGTTTTAAACGCCTTTCGGCTTATTTTTTGAGATATTTATCGAACCAGTCCAGAATCGTGCTCATGTCCTTGTCCATGCCGCTCCAACCGTGGTCCGCTCCTTTCTTGACCACCAGTTCCGCGGGCACGCTGGCCTTTTTCAATTTCGCCACCATCACCTCAGCCTGCTGAATCGGCACCACTTTATCGGCGTCGCCATGGATAATCAGTGTTGGCGGAGCGTCGCTACGGACATGCGTTAACGGCGACACGCGGCGGCAGAGTGCCTCAACTTTGTCCTTAGCGGTGAGGCGCTCCAGACGCTTGGTGCTTTTATCAAGCTCGCGGACATCGATGGCCGTGCGAAAATTGGCCAACAAGCCATCCTCGGCGAAGGCGAATCGACCCTTGGCACCATAATTGAGGAAATCGGTCGGCGGGAAAAAGCAGGCCACGGCCTGTACCCGGCTTGAAGTGCGCTCGATAGCATCGGTCGAATGCGGATTGCCGTCATCGCCCGTGACCCCCAGCATCAGCGACAGATGGCCGCCGGCCGAGCCGCCGGTGACGCCGATACGCTGCGGATCAACGCCCCAGTCGCGGGCATGGTAGCGGATGTAGCGCACGGCTCGCTTGACGTCGGCGATGGCCTCGGGGATGGTGAAACGCGGCTGGCTGCCGTGACAGACGGCGAATACCGTGTAGCCGCGCTGGAGTGGTTCTTCAACGAAGTAATGGAACGGGAACGAATCGATCAATGTTGGCTCGGAGAACCAGCCGCCGCTGACAAGGGCGACGATGGCCAGGCCATTGGCGCCCTTCTTCGGCATGAACACGTCCATCGTCAGCGCCATGCCGGATTTGTGGCCGTAGATGACGTCGCGCCGGTGCATAAACGGGCGCGGATCGGCGAACACAGCGGCGTCCAGATGATCGGGATAGCGAACCTCGGTGAATGTCATCTCCAGGACTTTCTTGCCATCGCGATGCCATACCTGTTTGGTCGCTGTCGGCACGCCGTCAAGCTCTCGGTAGTCGCGAAAAAATTCTTCTTGCAGGTGCTCTTTTTTGCCGGCATCATCGGAGACGCGCCGCTCGATCTTCGCCAGCCGTCCCGTGTCGGCGTCGAAGTAGAGTTTCACCGCGCGTTCGCCCGTGCAAGAGACACGGACGCCGACAACGGGGCGATCATCGATACGAATTTCGTCCAAAAGAGACAATTGATAGGAACTATCGTGAAGCAGTGGCGTCAACAAGAGCAGGCGGCGGACGTGAGCCTGGGCGCGCAATTCATCCCGTTTGACGGCGCCGAGCGGGCCTGCCTTGCCGTCGCGGCGGGACCAACTGGCGTCGCCGGCAATCGTCTCGACGATAGAGACCGGCTTGGCGGTCTTCAAAGTGATGTGCGTTTGCAGCCGATCCGGCCACTGCCAGGCTATCTCCTGGGTGAAGGGCACATCGGCGCCAAAGTTAATGGTCCCTTGAGCCTTCGCGGCCATGGTTTTGAGCTTGGTCAACTTGGCCTCGCCGCCGTAAGCCTGGATGGCCTTGTGGAGGATCGTCCGGGCATCCTCGGCAGCGGCCCACGCTGCGGAGAACAAGAGGACTACCCCACCCAGACAGGGCGCGATCCCACGAGGCATCATTGTTCGTTTCATAGATATTTCTCCTCGTTCTTTCACCTTCCCTCAGGCGTGTCCGATTTCCTCTTCTTCTTCTACATCCTCAACGATGAGAAACTCTTCTGCGGCCAGACCCAGTTCGCCGAGCCAGCGCTCGGCGTCTGTCTTGGTCTCGACGCCGAGTCGCGTCAAAATCACATCGTACATGGCCACGCGCGCCGACCAGCCGGCGGCATGGAGTTTTTCCAGCACCAGGGCGGCTTTGTGCAAACGTTCGTGCAGTTCATCGGCCAGCTTACGGAGTTGCACCCCTTTCACATCGGAACCTTCTTCCAGTTCTCGCCCCGGCGGGCCGAATAGCGGCAAACAAACGGTGACTCCCATAGTTCCTCCTCTCAACTGTTCATAGGTGGTGTGTTCAATTTCGCTTCCACCGCACTCCAGGCGTCGTTAGCTACTTTTTGTGCTGCACCGCGGACCAGCCCGGACGGCACCATTTTCAGCAATCCGCCCAGCGCCTTGATCTCCACCGTCCAGTGGATGCGTGTGCCTGCGCCCTGGGGAGTGAGGGCGATCGTCGCTTCTACGTCGGCGGAGGTGCCGATGCCCTTGTTGGCGATGATATACCGTGCTGACACCGGCGCCAGGGCATCGACGATGCACAGTGTCGTCTCCAGCGTGCCGCGCGCAAACGAAAAGCCGGGACGCAGTACCATCCGGGCGCGATCCGCTTCGGCCTCCGGGACCGATTCCACATCAGGGAGGCACTGTACCAGGAACCGTGCGTCGCTCAGCTTTGCCCACAACTCCGCTGGCGGTTGTAGAAAATCTTTTTCGCCCTCGAAACGTATCATCTGGACCATCCTTTCATATGGGCGATCCAATTTTTTCATTGTAGTGGCCGGCATTTCTTCTATACTCCCCGAAAAGCGAACTTCGCCCTCACGGAGATTCACCATGCGTCTAGGAATTCTTTTCCTTGCTTGCATCGCGGGCTGGTTCGGGACTATCGTGTCGTCACCAGCTGCCGAACGTGCGCCGCGCAATGTCGTCCTGCTCATTGCGGATGATCTCGGCTTTCAACTCGGCTGCTACGGCGATCCCAAAATTCGCACGCCGAACATCGACAGCTTGGCCAAGAAGGGCGTACGCTTCACACACGCTTTTGCCGCTGTGTCCTCATGCAGTCCTAGCCGGGCCACCCTCTACACCGGATTGCACACGCACAGTAACGGTCAGTACGGTCTGGCCCATGATAGCCACAATTTCCATACATTGGCCAATGTGCGGAGTCTGCCGGGTTTGCTCAAATCCAATGGCTATCGCACCGGTATCCTCGGCAAGATTCATGTACAGCCGCGTTCGGTCTATCCCTTCGATGTGGAAATGACCAAGGGCATTGCGGGCAATCGCAGCGTCGCGGAGATGGCCGAGCAGGCACGGCAATTCTTCCGCGACAGTGGCGACAAACCGTTCGCCCTTGTCGTTGGTTTCTCCGACCCGCACCGCGGGGCCAGAGGCTTCGCCAATGAGAACAAGTATCCCGGCGTGCAAAAGATTGCCTACGAACCAAACGACGTGACCGTACCGTATTTCCTCTCCGACAAGCCGGAGGTCCGCCGCGAATGGGCGGACTATTATCAGTCCATTAGCCGGCTCGATCAGGGCGTCGGCTTCCTCCTCGCCGCGCTCAAGGAGACCAAGCACGCCGACGATACGCTCATCATCTTCCTCAGCGACAACGGTCCGCCTTTCCCCGGCGCCAAGACGACGCTATACGATCCCGGCGTCCATTTGCCGCTTATTGTGTTCTCCCCCGCGCAGAAACGGCGCGGCCTCACGAACCAGGCGCTGGTCAGTTGGATCGACATTCTGCCGACCATCCTCGAGTGGGCCGGCGTCCAGGCGCCGCCGACGCTGACAGGGCGATCCCTGTTGCCGATCCTCGAAGAGGAGAATCCCAAAGGCTGGGACACCGTGTACGGTTCGCATCAGTGCCATGAAGTGACCATGTACTATCCCATGCGCATGATACGTACACGGACACATAAATATATCCGTAATCTCGCTTATAAACTCGATTATCCGTTCGCCTCCGACATCTACAACTCGCTGACCTGGCAGAGCATTCTCAAAAATGGCGACAAGATGATGGGCGAGCGACCTGTCGAGAGTTTTCTCCATCGACCACTGGAGGAGCTATACGATTTGGAGAAAGATCCCCATGAGTTAAAGAACGTAGCGGCGGATCCAACCTACACGGAGGTGCTCAAGGACCTGCGCCAGCGCCTCAAGGCATGGCAGACCAAGACACGCGATCCGTGGCTGGTGAAGTATCGCTATGAGTGACTTGCGACAGTGCCCCTACCTGTCCACAGCACCAGCACGGGCATGAGTTGCCTTGCGGTAGTGTCCAGTCTTTTTCGCACTTTTCCGCAGCAGCCTCCTCGCACAGTCCGCAAGCCGTTCCGGTCCGGCAATAAACCGATGTCGCACCGGAACGGCTCTATCGCAGCGTCTTCGACCGCTTCAACCGCTGGCGTAAACGCGGCACCTGGGACGCCATCCTGGCTACCCTGCAACAGGCCGACGACGCCGGCAGTATTGATCGCGACCTCTTCTGCGTCGGCCGCGGCGGCTTTGGCACCAGGCTGAACCTGCTGTGCGACGCCGCCGGACGGCCCGTGGAGGCACGGCTGGCGGCCGGACAGGCCGCAGAGGTACGGTCGCGAATCGACCTGTTGCTGGCGGCCTGTGGGCTGCGGATGCGTTGGCCGGTGCGTCGGGCGTGCGACTGCCGTTACAGCGCCGGCTGGGTGCGGCGACTGCGGCGA
>JAJPHU010000055.1 GCA_021325115.1 Planctomycetota bacterium
CGCTCGGGGCGCTTACGCAACCCCGCTCGCTGGCTACATTTTGCGTCCCAAAATGCGATCCAGCGCGTCCGACGTCTGGTAAATCAACGCCTCCGGATAATGTGGGAACGGATGGAAATACTCGAATGTGAGATAATCATGGTAGCCGATTTTCGCAAAGGCCTCCATCACGGCCGGCCAGTTGGTCGTGCCGTCGAGCAACGGGCGGAACGATTCCAACGAGTGATCAGTACCCTTTTTGGTGAATTCCTTCAAATGGACGTTCTTGATGCGCTTGCCGAGCAGGGCAATCCAATCTTCGGGAAATTGGAACAACATGATGTTGCCGGTGTCGAAGTGGACACGGACGTGTTTGCTGTGGAAGCTGTCCACGAAAACATTCAGATCTTGCGGACTTAGCAGATAGCCATTGAAGAAAATGTTTTCGATGTTCAAGTAGACGCCGAGCTTTTCCGCCTTGGGGACGAGCTTGGCGATAGCTTCACGGGCACGGCGATCGCATACATCGGCGGCGACCGGCTCGGCATCTTTGATCCAAGGAATGTACACAGCGCCCGGCACAACCAGGACGTTCTCGGTCCCCAGATCGTGGGCCGCCTGCATCATCAATCCGGCCAATTCCAGGCCACGTTCGCGCTCGGTGGCCTTGTTGCTGGTCAGCGAATACGGCCAATACAAAAACGAACAGATGCCGCTGATGGCGATACCGATGTCTGCCGCCATCTTGCGAATGGCCTGGTACTCTTTCGTGCCGGACTTCGGCGAGAGATCGTTTTCGAGATCGTAGTTCAACTCGATGCCATCGAAGCCGGCGTCTTTGGCCAGCTGCAGGCACTCCTTGAGCGACATGCGCTGCGGATAGGGAAAGGCCCACAGGTTGATGGATTTTTTCATGTTGTAACGCTGCGGCGAAGCACGGCGCGGATCGGGTTGAGCCGCCGGCACTTTTTCACTGGCGGTCAGAGCGGCGCCGGTGGCCAGGGCGGACAGAAGTACATCGCGACGGTCGAGGCGGGGAGAATTGGACTGCGATTGATCAGCAGACATCGTTTGCTCCTTGCAGAATCGAGAATCATCGTTGCCAGCCTCGTTATCCTGCATCGGAATCGGCCTTATTGCAAGAGGTGAGCAGAAAACCCGCCCACAACACCCGCAAGGGAACCACTCTCACCGGGGCCGCAGGCAGGGCGGATCGCTTCTGTTGGACCTGTCGATCCACAGTCCGCGTGGAGTTACGAGGTTCGGCGAGGCGGACTGTCGGCGTTGACCGATGCATTTACCTGATCACCTGACAGGGCAAGCGGACTTTGCCTTGCCCTCGACTCGGTGGGAGTTGCATAATAGCTACGGCTTTCCCTGGTCGCGTGGCCAGGGCCGGATCGAATGGGCATCCTTAGGAGTTTCCACACATGGCCGGGCCATCCCGACGATTGCTTTCCCTTGCGATCGCCCTTGCCGCTCTGGCGTTTTTGATTTCATTCGCTCGCGCTTGTCCCTTCTGTGGTATGCAGGGGCCGACTCTCACCGGCGAAGTGGCTCAGGCCAAGCTCGTCCTCTACGGCCAATTGACTAACGCCAAGGAACAAGCCAATGGCGACGGTACCACCGACCTGCTCGTCGAAACCGTCATCAAAAACGAATTGGCGGGTAAAAAAGACGATCCGCTCGCTGGTAACAACAAAACGGTTCAGCTCAATCGCTATCTTCCGCCGCTGGAAACGACTGATAAATATCGCTATCTCGTTTATTGCGACTATTTTCGTGGCAAAATCGATCCCTATCGCGTTGTCCCAGTCAAGGATGCCGACATGGCCAAGTATCTGCTCGGCGCCCTGGAACACAAAGATGAGCCGATCGGCAAGCGGCTACGCTTCTTCTTCGATTACCTCGATAGCCCCGATCTGGAGATCTCCAACGACGCCTATAAGGAATTCGGCAACGCCGATTACAAGGACTACAAAGACATGGCCAAGGAATTGCCGGCCGAGCGCGTGGCGGGATGGCTCAAGGATGAAAAGACGCCAGCTTTCCGCTACGGCTTGTACGCTTCGATGCTTGGCCACTGCGGCAAGCCGGAACATGCCGAGCTGCTGCGGAAAATGCTCGACGATCCGGCCAAGCGTCTGGGCAGCGGCGTCGATGGCATGTTGGCCGGCTACATCATGCTCAAGCCCAAGGAAGGCTGGGCCTATACTTACGATATCCTCAAAGATGCTAAAAAGGAATTCATGGTCCGCTACGCCGCCTTACGCGCCGTGCGCTTTCTATGGGACTCGCGACCGGACCTGGTTAGCTTGAAGGAGCTGAAAGAAGGCGTGGCCGTTTTGCTCGATCAGAGCGACATCGCCGATTTGGCCATTGACGATTTGCGCAAGCGGCAGTGTTGGGACATGGCCAACCGCGTATTGGGTCTGCGGGCAAGCAAGAGTTATGAGATCCCGATTGTGCGCCGAGCCATTTTACGCTTTGCCCTGAGTTGCAAGGATCACAACAAGGCGGCGGCATCCTACGTAGATGAGCAGCGCAAAAAAGACGCCCAGATGGTCGCCGATGTCGAGGAGTTGCTGAGATTGGAACAGATGCCGTCTACGGCCGCCAAGTAAACCCAGGAAAAGAGGAAACCGCCAAGGATGCCAAGAAACGAAAGAGAGAAGAAGAGAAAGAAAGGAAATGTAGATATGTGGAAACGATTGTCTTTTTTGTCTCTTTCCTCGTTCTTTTCTTGGCGTCTTTGGCGCCTTGGCGGTTTTCTCTTTCTTCACCTTGTTGTCTTGTTCTCTTCAGCGAGAGCCTGTAGCCTGTGTGGTGCGACGCTGCGGCAAGCGCCGACCTTCCGGCAAGAAGCTGCCCTGGAGACGGCTCGCATTATCCTCGTCGGCGCCGCCGAAAATCCGCAATTGGCCAACCGTACCACCGACTTGCGCATCGTCGAGGTGTTGCGCTCTGATCCGATCTTGAAAGACAAAAAAGTCATCTCTGTTAAGCAATATTTGCCCGTCAATGATCCGAAAAATCCGCCGCGCTATCTTGTCTTCTGCGATGTCTATAAAGGCGAACTCGATCCGTTCCGCGGCGTTCCGCTCAAAAGCGCCGATGCAGTGGAATATGTCCGTCAGGTGCTGAAACTCGATCCCAAAGACCAGACCGGCAACTTGCTATTCTTCTTCCGCTATTTGGACAATCCCGATCCGGAAATTGCGCGCGATGCTTTTCTGGAATTCGCCAAGGCGACGGACCAAGAGATTGCGCGCGTGGCGCGCCGGCTCGATGCTGCCAAACTACGTGCCTGGCTAAAAGCGCGCGAAACACCTGCCGAGAGGCTGAGCGTCTATGCTCTACTTCTGGGCGCGTGCGGCAGTGAGGACGATGCACGTTTACTCAAATCGATGCTCGACGAAGCCAGCGAACGCACGGTCAACGCCTACGACGGTTTTCTGGCTGGCTATATCCACCTGCGGCCACGCGAGGGCTGGGAGTTGGCTCATTCGCTGCTCCGCGACGGCCGCAAACCGATGCTGATTCGCTTGGCCGTGGCCCGCACGCTCAGCTACTTCCACGGCGCGCAGCCCAAGGAAAGCGCTGACGAGGTGCAGAAAGGTCTGGACACCATGATCGCCCAAGGCGAGTTGGCGGACATTGCCATTGAAGATATGCGCCGTTGGGGCATTCGCAATCGTACCCGGGACATTCTTGGCTTGTACGGCAAGAAAGGCTTCGATGCTCCGCTGATAAAGCGAACCATTGTGCGCTATGCTCTGTCCTGCCCAGACGATCCCGCTGCCCGCGCATTCGTTGAGGAGCGCCGCCGCGAAGATGCCGAGTTGGTCAAAGGCGTCGAGGAAGAGTTGCAATTCGAGAAATAAGTACTATCTCAGTGCGGTTACTTGTAGCTATGCGCCTGGCACCCGGATTGATCCTGTTGCTTCTCTTGACTCTTCTCGCCGGGCTGGCCGTAGTGACGCCGTCGCTCTATGTCGCAGGCCAAGTCCGTGATGCTGATGGCCCCGTCACCGGAGCGCGTGTTCGTCTCAAAGGTGCTGCGCTTACTGCCCGTACCGATGTTCGCGGCCGGTTTCGCTTTCCCTATTCCTTTTCTGGCCGCCGCGTGACGGCGTGGAAGGAAGGCTATTTCATCGGCGGTTCGCGGCTGAGTTCGTCGCCGGTGATTCATTTGACGCGCTTGCCTGCTGTAGACAATGACACATATGAATGGGTCGATCCGGCACCGAACCCGGCTGCGAGCCACAACTGCGCCAATTGCCATGCCGAGATTTACCGCGAATGGTCGCACAGTGCTCACGCATATTCCGTGACAGGCCGACGCTTTCGCAATCTCTATGAAGGCACGGACTGGCACGGCAATGCCCATGTCGGCTGGGGGCTGCTCACGCAGTATCCCGATGGTGCCGGCGTCTGCGCCTCTTGCCATGCCCCGGCAACCAAGGCGTACGATCTTCGTCAGGTCCAAGGCGTGGCCGAGCGCGGCGTCCACTGCGATTATTGCCACAAGATCGCGAGCGTTGCCGAGGGGACCATTGGTCTCACGCACGGCCGATTCAACCTGCGCCTGCTGCGCCCGCTTGAAGGACAGCTTTTCTTTGGCGCTCTGGACGACGTGGACCGTGGCGAGGATGCTTATTCGCCGCTGTACCGTGATAGTCGTTACTGTGCCTCGTGCCATGAAGGGATCGTTTTCGGCGTCCATGTTTACAGCACGTTTTCCGAATGGCAGGTCAGTCCCGCCGCGCGTCAGGGTCGGCAGTGTCAGGATTGCCACATGAAACCAACCGGCCGCATGACCAACATGGCTCCCCACCACGGCGGCATCGAGCGCGATCCCAACACGCTGGCGAATCATCGCTTCTTCGACGACAGCCAAGACGCAATGCTGCGCCGGGCCATCAAAACCTCGGTGCGTTTCGAGCGTCAACCGGGCAAGGTTCGGGCATGGGTGCGGTTGTGGGCCGAGGGCGTCGGCCATCGCCTGCCGACCGGCTTCGTCGATCGCCATCTCGTGCTTGTGGTTGAGGGTCAGGCTTCCGATGGGCGAACGGTGCCACTGAAAGCGGGACCACAATTGCCGGCACTGGTAGGCGAAGAGTTGGCGGGCCGGCCTGGCCGTTTGTATGCACGGGTGTTGCGCGATTTCGAGGGCCGCAGCCCGGTACCGTTCTGGTTGGCTTCTCCCGATCCGCCCCTGGATACGCGCCTGACTCCGGGCAAAACGGAAGAGGATTTTTTCGACTTTCCTACGACGCTGACCCGGCTCTGTTTGCGCATCCTCTATCGCCGCTTCTGGCCGGAAGTTGTACGCAGCAAACAATGGCCGGACAACGATCTGCTTGTGTCGGAACACGTTTTTCTGTTCCTGTCAGAATGACAGTCCCCATAAACCCTCTTCCAGGTAAATGTGTCCAAAAATTAGCGTGTGTTTGTTTTATTCTGAAACAAGCGTTTCAGTTTGTTAACGTCCCCGACCGATAAAGAGAATGTCCCTCCTTCCTGTTCTCGCCACAAACTTTTGCGGAGAAACAACTTATGAATATTTTCGGCACTCCATTCGATGATTCCTCTTGCATGGCATGGAACGTGCATGTTATATGAAAAGACAGAGTTAGATTGTCTGCGACGACAACCATACGGAACGGATAGAGGCAACGAAACCTAAGGACTGGCAGACATTTTCCTCCCTCCTTGTGGGGGAGAGAATTGGGTCTGCTAGCACTAAGAAAGAAGAGGCATCAGCGATGAGCCTTAATACCCATTATCAGCTTCTGATCAATCGAGGGCGGAAAGCGGGTTTGACGACTCGCGAGTTGTATTCCGCCATGGCCGGCCGCCCCATTGAGGGCGGCGATGATCTGCTGGGCCGCGCCGACTGCAATGGGTACGTGCCCAGCATCAGTCCGCAAGGGCAGCGCATCTATCGTCCCCTCGGTAGCGGCAGACGCCCCTGAAAAATGTCCGATCTTGGAATAGTGGACGTAATCGGAGCAGCTGAAGTCTGGAGGCCCGCAGGTCGATGGTGCTTTCCTCTCGAAGGAAAGGGTCATCGACCTGCGGGTTTTTTCATGACAGCCATCTGCGGGTAGTAGAATGACTCCAGGCAGAGGAGGGATTATCATAACGAGTGCTAGCGGACCAAACCCAACTAAGGGAGGCACAGCCATGAGGATCGAGTTGAGCAGCACAGCCTTTGGTGAAGGGGCAACCATTCCTAAACAGTACACTGGAGACGGTAAGGACGTATCGCCGCCCTTGCGCTGGCCGGAACCGCCGCCGGGCACCCAGAGTTTCGCCCTGATCTGCGATGACCCCGACGCCCCGCGGAAAACCTGGGTCCATTGGGTGCTTTTCAATCTTCCTGCCAATCAGCGCGAACTGAAAGAAGCTGTGCCAGCCCAGGAGGAGCTTCCCGGCGGCGCCAAGCAGGGCAGGAACGACTTCGGCAAGATCGGCTACGGCGGCCCAGCCCCGCCGCCGGGCAAGCCGCACCGCTATTTCTTTAAGCTCTATGCCCTGGACACGCAGCTTGACCTCGCCCCCGGCGCAACCAAGGACCAGGTAGTTGCAGCCATGAATGGCCACATTTTGGCCGAGGGCCAGCTCATGGGGCAGTATGGCCGTTGATGCTCTTCCCCCGCCTGCCGCGCCCGCAAGGGGGTAGTGCCAAAGGAGGGAGTACCATTCCCCTTTGGCACCACCTCCCCTTTTGGCACTGAATCAACCAGCGTTCCAGTCGGTGTTGTAAATGAGTGAGCATCAAAGCGGGATGGGGGCAAATCAACCATTCTGCCTCGTTAAAGTCCATATTGTCCATGTCTCTTATCTCCCCCAGCGAGTTGGTGCTAGAGAGTTCCTTTCCGCAGCGGCCAATAGCGCCATCCCAGCGCCCCAACGATGCACGCGCCGCCGGCCAGTGTCCACAGCGTCGGTGTCTCGGTTGCCGGTGAGACAAGATACGCCCATAGCGGGTTCAGCATCGGATCAATCAACGACAACGTACCGACTTCCTGAGCGCTGAGATGGCGTAATCCCACGGCCAGTAGCCAGTATGACAGCGACAGCCGCACGGCGCCAAAGACGAATAACATGGCGAGTTGCGGCCAACTCGGCAACGGATGACGCCAGACGATCGGCAATAGCACCATGGCGCCGAAGAAAAAATTGAACGCGGTCAGCCAGTACGACGAGACATCGCGCTGGACACGCAAACCGATCATCATCAAGGCGTAGGCCAGACCACTGCCCAAGGCCAAGAGGACGGCCGGCAGCCGGCTACCCGTCCATTCGCCAGCAAAGAGCACGCCAATCCCCGTCATGCCCAGGAGTAGCGTTGCCGTGCCGCGTCGCTCCGCCGGCTCACCCAAGACGCCGACACAGATCGCATACACCCACATCGGTGCAGTGTACTGCAAGAGAATGGCATTGGCCGATGGACCTAGCGCCGTGGCTAACACGAATGAGGCGTTCATCAGCGCGAAAGCCAGACCTGTCAGCCACAAGGCCGGGCGAAACGTCCATTCGCGGCGGCGGACGGCCGGAAGGAACACCACTGCCGCGAAGGCGACGCGCCAAAAAGCGATCGCCAGCGGATCAATAGCCGGTTCGTTCAGGCCCAGGCCGGTGTCCTCACACAGGATTTTCGTGAATGCTCCGCTCGTGCTCCACAAGAGCGCAGCCAAGACGACACACAGACGTGCTTTGGTGAGAGACCCCATCAGACGCCACCCTCTTGACACGCGCGGTGCAGCCGGTTGTTGGTGCTAAGGTTGGCGGCTCGTACCAAGATGGCAGAACCATCCACCCCCACAGGTCCGCGATCCCTGGCGCTCGTGGCTGCGTTCCTCCTCGCCGTAACTGCTGCATCCCGCGTTACTCTTTCTTCAGGGCGGTCTGCTCCAACGGCTCGATCTCCTCGTACAACTTGGGCAGGCCCCCTTAGGGCATGCTGGCAGTGTGCTCTGCAGCTTTTTCCGTTAACCCGTGTCTTGTCCTTTTTGCTTTTCCCGTGTTTTTCGTGGTAAAATCCTTCATGTTCCTTGGAGGCGGTGTTGGTAGAGTTGGTGATACAAATCTTCGCACTGCCCCAAAAGTCCCTTCAGTGGCAGGGGGACCGGATCATCCTTGGGTTTGTAAGGCTGAAACGACGTGGTTTTCTCGACGGCAGCATACCAGTATTTCGCCCAGACACCATCCGTTTTTCGTGGCCCAGGCGGCCACGATAGCATCGCTTCCATGAACGGCACCTTCAAAGCATCGCACAAAAGTCCCAACGTGCCTCGTGGGTTCTTTAATACATCACGGGCATCGATAATCGGCGGTGTGCGTCCAGTGCGTTCTTTGACCTGACGAAAGATTTCGAGCTGCTGCGGCAGTCCGGTATCAGCGAGCGTCGGCTGTGGCAGAAAATGCAACAGCGACGTCAACATTTCCCGTGGCTGGCGGATGAGAAAGCAGTTCGTCACTGCATCGAGCCAGTCGCGTCCCATGTTCGGCAGCAGATGGTGGGCCATATGCTTCTGATAGAAGATGGTCTTGCCTTCGGGAACTGGCCCCGTCAGCCAGGCGACGACCTTGCGCCAATCGTTCTCTTGATGGCGGATGATCTCCTCGGCGCCCGGATGCGGCAGCTGGGTTTGCAGGAGATAATGAGCGTAGAACGGCTCATCGCAAACGAAGGTGTCGGGTCGATTACCCCAGGCGCGCATCAGCGCCGTGGAAATGTTGCGCGGCCCTGACCACATGGCGATAGACAAGAGTTGCTGAGCCATAGGAATTTTATTATGCAACGTTAGCGGACATAGCGGCATCAAGTCAATTATGGCAACCGCTCGCGCCATTTCTTTGGATTTACTGATGTGTGGAACACTCTATAAACCGTCACGGTATCTTCCGTATATTCGTAGAAGACAACGTAAGAGAAACGGCGCGCCAAGCCTCGGCAATAGGTCTCGTAATAGATCGCGTGCATCTGCGGAGTGCGTATGATGGCTTGAATGCAGGTATCGATGCAACTCATGAACTCTTCGCCTAAGCCAGCCCGCTGGCCCTCGTACCAAGCGTAGGCCTCATCGATGTCCTGCTCGGCTTACAGGGTAATAATCAATTTAGCGGCCATAGCGGCTGCGAATCCTCCGTTTGACCTCCTCCCACGACAAGCCCAAAGCCGGATTATTCTGGAGGTTCGCTTTCCGGCGTGTCAATTCTTCTTTTTGCCTATCATGCACCGGAACCGTTTCGGGAACGGCCGCGTAATCGTCCCCAAGATCTTCTACGAGCTGGAGTTTTTTCCGCCGGTATCAAATCAAATATCGAACCCATGTTAATGTCCATAACGTTTCTGCCTTCCCAAATGAGTAGCTACTATTCCAACGAAACATGCTCTTCTCCCGTGGCCACTCTGTCAAGGGTTACTTCAACTCACCGCGTCTCTACCGTCACTGCCATAACAACCGGCGCCGTGCGATCCGGCCCCTTGAGCAGCTCTATCGATTGGATTGTCTCCGTGTGTTGCGGCGTCACGGCGAAATAGCGAATCTGTTGGCCGCGCAAGGCGAAGGCGAACTGCGAGCCGGGTACATCGATGCGGCGGATGTAGTCGGCGAAATGTTCGCCGTTTTTCAGGGCGTGGTCCTCGGTCTTGCCGTCGGCATAGTGCAAGCGCACGATCAGCGAGACCGTGCCTTTTTCTGTGGCGGGATAGCCCCAGCCGCTGACACCGCTGAGGAAGTGAATGGCCCGCGCCGCTGTGTTGCACGGCAGCGTCACCGCTTTCGGCATCTTCGGTGGAATGGTGCCGTTGGGACTGTACAACAAGATGACGTTTTTGACCCGGCCACGCTGTGGATCGACGAGTTGGAACGGCACGTCCTGGAACGTCTTGGGCTGCCAATCGCGGAAAAGCAAGCGCTCCTCGCGGGCATCTTTGCTGTAAAACATCCCTTGCACGCTACAGATAGTTGCGACTTTATCGAGAGGAATAGGCACATATTTGCCCTTGGCTGTCAGAAACTCCAGCAAGTTGATAATGTCGTCTTTGCTGAGCTGTTTCTCGAATCCTTCGGGCATGATAGTACGGTTGGAGGCGGTCATCTCTTCGATGTCGTCACGGAGAACAACGTGCCGTTTCGCCTCGGTGTCCACAATCTCGAAGGCCGTCTTCGTCTCAGCGGCGAGCAGACCGTTGATGACCCGGCCGGTCTTGGTGGTCACGGTGTATTGGCGATAATTGCCTTCGACGGAGCTGTTCGGATCAAGCATTTTTTGCAGGATCTTGCTCTTGGGATGAACATTAAAGCCGGTCAGGTTGGGGGCGATGGTCTCGCCCGTGTCGCCGTGACGGTGACACTTGGCGCAGATGTTCTTGAACACCTCGAAGCCTTTGCGGGCATCGCCAGTCTTCTCGACGAGCGGCATATATTCATCGAGCACTTTCTTGCGATCGGGGCTGGGTAGCTGGCCACCGCGCGCAAGGAGGGCGCGTGCGCGTTCGGCCAGCTTCTTATCGGGATGATTGGTCAATTGCTGCGCCTGATCGAGACTCAGGTCCGTGGCCGATACCGTTCCTTTATCGAGCGCATCGAGCAGGGTGCGTGACCATTCCGATCGGCTCAGCAAAATAGCGACGGCCATCTGTCGCAGGCGCGGCGTGAATTGGTTCCAGTGCTCGATAAGGATGGGAGCCACTTCCGGCGACACGGCTTGTCCCACCGCATCGAGAATACCGGCCGATAACGCCGGACTGGCTTTTGGCGCCACTTCGGCCAGCAGGCTATCGAGCATGGCGTGATCCGGGTTCATCTGTGCCAGGCGCTGGGCAGATTCGATGCGTTCCTTCTCGCTCTTGTTCTCATCGGCGACAGCATCGAGGAGCGTTTTACGCAAGCCGGCCAGGGCTTTCTCGAACCGTCCGGCCATGCCCCAGCGTCCGGCCAACGTGGCGAGATGGAGCTGGCCGTTCGGCCCCAGACGCGGCATCAGGGCAGCCAAGGTGTCCCGCGTAGCTTCATCGAGTTTCGGCTTCTGGTCCTTCGGCCAGCCCGCAGCAAGTCCCGCGAGAAGCATTTCACCACTGGTGAGGTTGGCATCTTTAAGAGAATTAAGGAGATCGCTTATGTCGTTATGATTCGTACCGCGCGCATAATGCTCGGTGACAATGCGGATCACACGGCGCACCCCGTCGGTGTCTGTTTTTGCGGTCAGTGCGGCGGCGAGGAAGCCGGTATGATGGCGTGCGGCGGCGCAGGTTGCGGCCAGCGGAATCCAGCGATCTTTTTCATTCTCCGGCATCATCAGCAAATGGTGGATAGCGATACCCGCGTCCTTCGAGGGTGGCATCTCACTCAGGGTCAGCAGGGCGGCGCGGCGCACCAGTGGTTCGCGGTCCTGGAGCAGCCCAGCGCTGAGAATCGCTTGGACCGATTCGTGGCGACGTGGCAGCACACCGAGCGCGGCACGACGAACGCCCGGTGCGGCATGGTGCAAGTCTTTCTCGACAAGAGCGCTCAGCTTCGCATCAGGCTTGGCCAAGGCGCCGAGTCCGTGCAAGGTCCACAGGGCGTGCATGGCTGGTAAATTCTCGCCGGTGTCACCGGTGCTCGGGTCCGCCGCCAGCTCGGCAAGTGCGGGCAGCACATCGCTTTTGCCGCGTTCCACGAGCCGCCATTGGGCCTGTAAACGCCAGAACATATTATCATTTTTGAGTGCAGCGATAAGTTGTTCCGGCGTCGCTTTATCCAAGTTCACCTCGTTCTCACGCGAAGTGTGAGAAGGCACGTTGATGATGCGATAGATGCGACCATGCGTCTTGTCGCGCAGCGGCGTGATGTAGGCGTTGCCTTTGCCGGTCTCGAAGCCGGGCGGCGTCGGATTGTGCTGCACGATATAGTTGTACCAATCGATCACCCAGACCGCGCCGTCGGGGCCGACCTCTGCAGCGATCGGGGCGGTCCATTCATCCGTACTGGCTAGCAGGTTAAAACGATCGTGCGTGACGAAGTTGCTGCCGCGCTTGTCGAGTAAACACATGGCGACGAGATGGCCAGTCGGCTCGGCGACGAAGGCGATGCGATCCCAGTACGATTTGGGGAACTGCCGGGCTGTGTAAACGGCGTGGCCGGCGGCGGCAGTGAAGCCGTCGTGAAAATCAACTTGTCGGATCGCTGTTAGTGGATGATATTTCCAGTAGTCGGCCATGCGCACCGTGCCTCTGCCGAGCAAGCCGCGTACCGACTCGAAATAGCGATTAGGGATCGCTAAATACGACGAATGTTCGCCGTTGGCCGTCGAGTAGAAGATTTCGCCGGTCTCGCTGAAACCAAGCCCCCAGGTGTTGTTGGTCGTCGAGCCGAGAAATTCCAACTCCGAGCCATCCGGCTTGAAGCGGAAAAGTCCCTGCCGGAAGCGATGACGCTTACCGCCAACTTCGCCCTCAAATCCAGCGTAACCAACCGTGGCATAGATCCAGTTATCCAATCCCAAACGCAGATTGCTCGGCCCCGCATGGGTGTCGTCGATGTGAAAACCACGGAACAGCACCTTGCGCACATCAGCTTTGCCGTCGCCGTCTGTGTCCTTGAGGAAAAGAATGTCTGGCGCCTGAGCGACGATCAATCCGCCGTTGACGCACACCATGCTGGTCGGAATGCTGAGTTTGTCAGCGAAAAGAGTGAACTTATCGGCTTTGCCAGCGCCGGTGGTGTCCTCGGCGACGATAATGCGGTCGTGGCCCTGACCGTCGGGATGCTTATCGTTGGGGTAATCAACACTTTCGGCAATGAAGGTGCGGCCGCGTCCATCCCAAGTAATAGTGATCGGTTTGAAGATGTCCGGCTCAGCGGCGAACAGCTCGACACGGAAACCACCCGGCACGCTCAAATGTTTCATCGACTCGGCCGGCGATAAAGGCGCCTGCATCTGATGCAGCCGAGCACTGCGGCCGGCGCGATAGTTCGGCAACTCGCCAGGCAGATACTCGAACGGTTTGGTGACGTATTGATGATCGGACCGGCCGACTGCCCAACGAATGCCCTGGATAACCAGACGATGATAAGCGGGATTGCGGAAGACCCGCTCATCGTGGCCCGATGCTGTGTAGAAGACACGCCCCTTGCCTTGGGTGCGCACCCATGTCCACGGCTCACGTTTGCTGTCCTCTTCACGCACCATCAAAACGTGCCGGTCGCCCGTGAGCCGATGATGCTTGTAAGTTTCGTCCCAGGCCTCAAATTCTTGCACACCTTTCATGGCAGGATGCTGAGCATCTACGATGCGCGTGCGAAACACGCCGGTTTTATGGCTCTCGAACTGTCCGCCGACAAGCGAGATGTATTTTGGCGAATTCAGGAAACAATACGAGGCGCAATGCAGGGCGATCAACCCTTTGCCGTTCTCGACGAACGACAAGAGCGCTGCTTCCTGGTCAGGCGAAATCGTTGTATGGTTGGCGTAGATAATCAGGCCGTCGTAGCGGGCCAGATTTTCAGCGTTAAGATCATTCAGATCGTCGGTGTAGGCCAAATCAATGCCGGCGCGAGCCAAGGGCGCCAGCAGATCGGCGGCGCGTTCAATCGGCCTGTGATGGCCATTGTCGCCGAGGAACAGTACTTTGATGCGGGGCGATTCGGCACATGCTGGGGAAACCAAAAATACCAGCAGACCACAGAGAGCCCCAAACGCTTTCGCCCTGATATTGGCCGGGATAGCTTGCAATAGCGCGTTCTTCATGTTATTTGACTCTTTGCAAAGTACGAATGCGGATTCAGCAAGGCTTTCTTCTCACCCGTTGCTGTCTCTTTTCCGATGGCCGGTTAGCGAAAAATGCGTTGGGCGAAGAGATACAGGTTGTTCTTCCACTCCGTCGGGTCGTGGGCGTTGCCGTCCACGTGCCACACATGAGGCACGTTCTTTTCCTTCAGGTAAGCATGGACACCCTGACTGATGCGGATTAGCCCATCCTTCTTGCCACAGGCCAGCCAGAGCAGTTTCAGTTTCTCCTTGGCAACCATCGGATCAGGCACCAGCTGCGCCGGAGGCTTCGTGTTCGGTGCGGCTGAGAAGGCGCCTACCCAGGCGAAAGTATCGAGGTGGGCCAGTCCAAAGTTGAGCGCTTGGCCGCCACCCATCGACAGACCGGCCAGCGCTCGGTGCTCTCTATCGGCCCACACTGAATAGCGTGCTTCGATAGTAGGGATCACGTCCGTGAGGAGATCCTGCTCGAAAGCCGCGAAAGCTGGTGCCGAACGGAAGACGTCTCCCTCCGCCCGATCATTCTTTTGCGCCCGGCCGTTGGGCATGACCACGATCATGGGCACGACTTTTCCGTCAGCCAGCAGGTTATCGAGGAGAACGTTAGGCTTGCAGAAACGTTGCCATTCCGTTTCATCGCCGCCGATTCCGTGGAGCAGATACAAAACCGGATACTTTTTGTCCTTGGTGTAAGCCGGCGGTGTATACACTTGCATCCTGCGCGTCGTGCCGACCGACCTGGATTCGTAGGAGATCATCTCGAGCTTGCCATGTGGGATATCCTCACGCTCCTTGTCGAAGCCGGCGGGCGGGTCGTCGAAAGCGGGCTTGTCATCCGGGTTGAGCACGATGTTCCCCCGCCTTGGCCGACCGGGGCGGCTAGCCCGGCCCGCATCCTGGGCATTGACGAACAGCAGTGGGGCGAACTCACGCAAGCAACGGCGCCACGTCAGCCACTCGTGCGCCGTGCCGGGCGACTCGTAATATACGTTCTTGATACCGGCCTTTTTCAGTGTCTCGTGATATTTCTTGATGCTCTCGTATATTCGCCCCTCGGCCGTGCCGACGCCCAGCCAGAGGAGACGGACCTTCTTGTTGAACTCAACTGTGTCCGCCATGACACCACCATAGGCCGTCTTGGGGTCAAAGGCGGCGCCACCGAAGCCGCCGCCCGCCCCGCTAAACCCGCCGATATAAGCGAACAGATCAAGGTGCTTGAGTGTGATCTGGAAGGTCTGCATGCCGCCCATGGATAGTCCGGCCATCGCCCGGTATTCGCGATCTGGGAGGGTGCGATAGGTTGCGTCGATCATTGGGATTAAATCCTTGACCATTACCTCCTCAAACGCACCGAACAGCCGGCTGAAGTCGCGGGGCGCGCCCGGCCGGCCTGGAGCGGGAGCGGCGTCGCCCGGCCGGCGTGCATAGCCGCGTTCCATCACGACGATCATGGGCTTCGCCTTCCG
>JAJPHU010000346.1 GCA_021325115.1 Planctomycetota bacterium
CTGCAAGCTCCTGGAGCTACGGGACCAAACCTCCTCTTTCCTCGTGGGGGAGGGCGGAGGCAGGAGATGTCAAGACAATGGAGCCAAGGAGTTGTGTCCCCCACCCCAACCCTCCCCCACAAGGAGGGAGGGAAAAGCCCCCTGACCCTCCCCCCTTGTGGGGGAGGGAAAAGGCCCCTAGCCCTTAATGACTTAATGACGCCGTGGCGTTTTCCATAACCAGGCTGCTTTTCGTTTCTTCTTTCGGACGGCCTCCTTCGGACAACCGTTCGCGCAGAAATTGTCGTGCCGCCTCAATATCGGACTTCACCTCGGCTTCCGAACGGTCCTGAACCATAGCGATCTCTGCTGCTTCGAAGCCTTCCAAGGCGTGCAGTTCGAACGCCTGCCGCTGCGGGGCAGGCAATTCGGCGAGAAACTGGAGCAGCCCTTTTCTTTGCTCCTCTGTCTCCAGCTGCTCCCAGACTTCCTGGCCGTCTCTACTGGGAACCAGTTCCTCCATTGCCAACGGCTCCGTTTCCTCCAGCAACTCGGTCCACCACTCCTCGTCCTCCTTGGCCTGTTCGGTCGGCTCTTTGGCTTGCCCAGTCATCGCCAGAGGCGGTGGCTGCTCCCGCCACTGCTGCACGATTTCGTGCAAGAGATCGATTAGCCACAGATCCAATGGCCGATGTGCTGGTCGTGTAGCGAACTGCTGCCAGGCGCGGGTTAGCACTTCGTCTACCAAATCGGTTGCTGTTACCTCCCCTCTTGGCAAGATATCTTCCAACTCCAAAATGCGCAGCTCCCGACGGGCATGCTCGTGCAGCGAACGAAGCAGCGGCCGCAACAAATCGAAGAACGCCTGCCGGCGGCCTTGTGTAACATCGCGTTCCAGCATCGGACTGGCAGCGATCAATTCTTCCCGCCGCCGGTTCTTGCGTCGGAAAACATAATCATGACGCAGCCGTTCTTTGTGTCGCTTAATCTCCCGTACGAGGACATCCGCCACACGGTCCAGGGCCGATTTGTAGTCCGCTTCGGTCTCCTCGGCCGCCAAGGTGCCGGTCGGCAGGTGCAGAACACCGCGCACTTCCCAGCGAGGAGGCTGCTCGTGGCGGTAGACAGTCAACCGCAGCTCGCGCAGTTCGGGTCGGAAAGGCCGCAACAGCTTCTCCAACCGCGGTTGTTTCTTTTCCCAACAGGCTTGAAGATTTGCCTTCACTCGCTCGCCACAATCATTAAAGACCCAATGAGTCTGCATCGGTTCGCTCCTCCTCTCGTATGTCTTCTCGTCGCCTTCCTCTTCTGCAATCGGAGTGCCGGGGACGGCGTTCGGAGCCGGCTCGGCGGAGGTGGGCGTCAGGACGGAGCAGTCTTTTCCCTCCCCCCTGGTAGGAGAGGGTTCGGGTGGGCGGCGGAACTCCTTGGCCTACTTGTACTTCCACCCCCCTTCTCTCCTCTCCCCTTGTGGGGAAAGGGTTTTGTCTGCCCGTCCTAAGTTCTTCTGCGTCTTGCGCCAAGATGGGGGAGGCCAACCCAGGCAGCGCCGGGAAGCTAGAGGTGGACGGTCAAATTGTCCTGCCTTGCTGCCCCTGGCAACGACAAACTGACGAGAGCCGGCTCCGTCTTGATTAGGCTTGCGCGAAGTGGGCATCGTTTTTCCCTGCCACGATTTGTTGCAACTCCTTGCGTGAATTATGGTTTCACCGCGTCTTCTGTAGTTCCGAGGAGGGGGTGCGGAAATGGTACGCCGCTTGCAAACCCGCCCCAGCGTAAGGACTCGCCAGCGTGCGATGGGCCGCCTCAGGTGATCCCTGGCGCCTGGGGCGGCCGAGGGAGGCAAGACCAGGAGAAGGTGAAAGGAGGTGGGTTATGCTGATGACCCGTTGGGAGCCTTATACCGGACTGTGGAACGAGCTGAGCCGGTTCCAGCAGGAGATGAATCGGCTGTTCGATTCCTTCGGTCTGAATGAGGGCAGCTGGCCGACCCTCGCTGTCGCCTATCCCGCTGTCAATGTCTGGGAGGACGGCGATAACGTTTATGCCGAGGCGGAGCTGCCGGGCATGGGGTTGGAGGATCTGGAGATCTACGTCACAGGCGGCAATCAGCTGACCATCAAGGGTGAGCGCAAGCAGCCGGCGGCGGACAAAGGCGTCTGGCACCGTCAGGAGCGTGGCTTTGGCAGCTTTGCCCGCGTGATCGGCTTGCCGATGGACGTGGATGCCGACAAGGTCGAGGCCCGCTTCTGCAATGGCGTCTTGACCATCACCATGCCCAAGACCGAGTCGGCCAAACCCAAAAAGATCACCGTCAAGACCGAATGACCGTCACGGAAGGAACAGGCCCCGGCGTGACCGGGGCCGGCGGGCACGGATGCGGGACAATATCCTTCACCCTGTTGAAGAAAGGAGGTTCGTTATGGCCAAGAATGCGGTTGTAAAACGCGATGAAAGACGCGAGGTGGCCGCACCGGAGCGGACGCGGAGCGGCGCCGTCACTTTTACTCCTCGCTGTGACATTCTGGAAACCGCTGAGGAGCTGACAATCTATGCGGATCTGCCAGGTGTGCAGCCAGGAGATATCGATATTCGCTTTGAGAACGGCGAACTGGCGATCTCTGCCAAGTGCGCACCGCGTCACGAAGATGCGACTTACCTGGCGTGCGAGTACGGCATCGGCGATTTCTATCGTGCCTTTACCATCAACGAGGCCATCGATGCCGACAAGATCGCTGCGGAACTCAAGCATGGCGTGCTGACGGTTCATCTGCCCAAGAGTGAAGCCGTCAAGCCAAAAAAGATCGCCGTCAAAGCGGAGTAATAGGAGCAAGGAAAGCAAGGCAAGCAGGAAGGGACGGTTCACCGCGCCGGCCTTGGGGCCGGCGCGATCAAGGGTCCTGTTTCGGACCTGAAGCGGAGGTCCCTGGCGAGAAAGGAGGTGTCGCAATGTTGTTTAGTCTCGTTCCTTGGAAAAAGAAAAGCAAGAACCGAAGCCGCGAGTTGACGCGGCGCGACCGCCATCCGCTGACCGAGCTGCGGGAGGAGTTTGATGCTCTGTTCGATCGTTTCCTGAGCCGCTGGACCGAGCCGTTTGACTGGGATTTTGGTCCGAGCCGCTTCTGGGGACTGGATGTAGAGGACGGCGATCAGGAGATGATCGTGCGAGCGGAAGCTCCGGGCTTCGAGCCGAGCGAGGTGGATGTGCAGGTCAGCGGCAATCTGCTGACCATCAAAGCCGAGAAAAAGGAAGAGAAGAAAGGCAAGGAGAGCAATGGCCATTACGAAGAGCGGCGTCATCGTACCTTCCACAAGAGCGTGACGCTGCCGCCGGGCATCGACCCCAACAAGATCGAGGCCCGTTACAAGAACGGTTTGCTGGAGGTGCATGTGCCCAAGAGCGAGGAAGCCAAGGGCAAACGCATCCCGGTCAAGACGTGAGGGCCGGCCTACGGCCCTCGGGCGGGCCGGGAGGCGTTCTTTGCCCGAGGCCGCCAGGAGGTGGTCCCATGTTAGGCCAATGGTCTCCCTCGCCCGACGGCCGCGCGGATGGGCGGCTGGCGATCGGAACGACGAACGGGCGCCGGATGATGGCTACCCACCCAATCATTCTTATTGACGACGACCGGGCCTGGTCGGAGGCTGCTGTCGCCTTGCTGCGCGCGGAAGGGTTCGATGTCAAGACCGCTGGGGATGGACAACATGGATTGGAGCTGCTCGATCAAAGCGCTCCGATGCTGGTCATTTTGGATGTTCACCTGCCCCGACTAAGCGGTTTTGACCTCTTGCGCGAGTTGCGTCGGCGGGGGCAGCAGGTGCCAATCCTGATGGTCAGCAGCGAAGATCAAGCGGGCTTGATGGCCCAGGCCCTGGACGAAGGAGCTTCTAGTTTCTTGCGCAAACCGGTTGCGGCCGATCTCTTGCTTCGCGCGGTTCGCCGGCTGATCGGACCGCCGGAACAGGGACTTTCTCCTTGAACTTCCCAGGAGCGCTGAGCGTAAAATAAAGCGAGGGCGGCGCGCGGTTGTTCCGGGCGCCGTATTTTTTTCTCTGCACTAAGAGTGAACAGCCGACGTCAGCTGATCGAGGCCGTCCTCACCAACTGGCTGACCGTCGGCTGTTCGCTGGATGGGTTACAATTTGAGAAAAACAACGGGGAACCTATCTCCGCCTCTCCTGGGGAGGCTTCTGACACTGCTGGCGGGAACGGCGCTGATCCTGTTGCTTGTTCTGCGCATCGGTGTCGCTGCCTGGACCTCCCCGCTGGAGGCTGCCGGTACCGACCGCAGGCAGTTCCCGGCGTGGATGCTGGAGACAGCTCTGATCGCTGGGCTGTTGCTGCTGACCGTCGCGGTGTGCGGCTGGTTAGCAGCTCGTGCCCGTCATCGGGATTGGGAGCAAGCGCGGGCCGAGCACCGCACGGAGATCGGCCTGCTGGCCGGCGGCCTGGCTCATGAAATTCGCAATACTCTCAACGCCATGCATAGCCAGATCGCCCTGCTGCGCAAATACCTCCCGGCCGATGCCGAACCGGCGCGTCAGCGGATCACACTCATAGAGCGAGCCGTGGCGGATCTGGAAGAATTGGTCAGCGAGTTCCTCACGTTCGCCCGTCCTGCCAAGGACCAACTGGAAGATGTGAATCTGCCCTCCCTCATCCGCAGTGTGCTGGACTTCGTCGCTTTGGATCTCGAGCAGGCGCGTGTAGTGGTGCGGACCGAGATGGCCCCGGCACTGCCGCCGGTCTATGCAGACGTTGCCAAGCTCAAACGAGCACTGCTCAATCTGGTCATTAACGCGCGCCAGGCCATGCCCGAAGGGGGTACGCTAACGGTGCGGGCCTGGCCCAGCGAACGGGGTGAAATCCTGATCGAGGTGAGCGACACCGGCTGCGGCATCCCGGCCGAAGATCGGGCGAACATCTTTCGGACCTTCTTTTCCACCAAATCCGGCGGAACGGGGCTGGGGCTGGCTATCGTCCAGCGCACCATCGAAGATTGCGGCGGGCGCATCGCCTTTGACTCGGAGGTCGGTCGAGGAACGACCTTCCGCATTTGCCTGCCGACGGCGGAACGCCGTCGCGTTAAGCTGGGACGACAACATCTGTCTCGGCGAAAGGAACCTTCCCCAGCATAACAGGGGTAAAAAGCCATGCTCGACAGCGACAAATGGAAAGTACTGCTGGTTGATGACGACCGTCTAAGCCGCGAGGCGATGGCCGACTGGCTGCGCAGCGAAGGATTTGACGTAATTGCCGTGGCCGATGGTCAAGCCGCTCTTTCGCACCTTCACGATGGGGTGGCCGTTCTCGTTACCGACTTGAAGATGCCGCGCACGGACGGCCTCGAACTGCTGCGCCGAGCCAAGGAACAGGCGCCGCATATCGCCGTCATCCTCATTACCGCTTATGGCACGGTCGAGACAGCCGTGGCTGCTTTGAAAGAGGGGGCCTTCGATTACTTGACCAAGCCAGTCAAGCCAGATGACCTTGCCAATAAGGTCCGTCAGGCCGTGGCCCAGCGTGCGATGGCCGCCGAGATTGCCAACCTGCATGCCCAGCTCAACAAGCGCTACAGCTGTGAGAACATCGTCGGCAAAAGTCCCGCCATGCGCGCGGTCTTCGAGAAGGTCCGCCTGGTGGCCGACACCAGAAGTACAGTGCTCATTTCTGGCGAAAGCGGTACGGGCAAGGAATTGATTGCTCGTGCTCTGCACCACAACAGCAGCCGCCGACACAAGCCATTCATCCCGGTCAATTGCGCCGCCATCCCGGAGACCTTGATTGAGAGTGAGCTATTCGGCCACGAGCGCGGCGCCTTCACCGGAGCTACCGAACGACGAACCGGCTTGTTCCAGGCCGCCAACGGCGGCACCTTGTTCATTGACGAGATCGGCGAAATGAAAGTGGGCTTGCAGAGCAAGCTGCTCCGCGCTATCGAAACGCGCCACATCATGGCCGTGGGCAGCAGCCGGGAAATCGAGGTCGATGTTCGTTTGATAGCGGCGACCAACCGTGATCTGCACGAAGAGGTGAAAAAAGGAGCCTTCCGGGAAGATCTGTACTATCGGCTCAAGGTAGTGGAGATCCACTTGCCGCCGCTGCGCGAGCGCCCCGAGGACATTCCGCTTCTGGTGCGTTTTTTTATCGATGAGATTGCGCGCGAGAACCAGCGGCCGACCCGTGATATTACTCCCGAAGCGCTCGACTTGCTTCTGGCCTACAATTGGCCGGGCAACGTTCGCGAGTTGCGGAACACCCTGGAAGGCATCATCGTCCTTTCCACGCGGGAGCGCATTGAAGTTTCCGACTTGCCGGAACACGTGCGCCAGGGCGCCACCGCTCAGGCCGTCATCCGCCACGGCATGACGATGGCAGAGATCGAGAGAGAAGCCATTCGCCGTACTCTGGAACAGACCAGCGGGCGCCGCACCGAGGCAGCCAAGATCCTCGACTTGAGTGTCCGCACTCTCCAACGCAAAATCAAGGAGTACAACCTCCCGTTCTGATCTCACCCCCGCGACAACTTGACTCCCGCGAACCTGTCTCAGATGGACATTTTGACCTGTCTACAGGCAGCCTGATACGGACATTTCGCAACTGCTGAAAATATCAGCAATTGCGCCAAGAAACCACCGAAAGCGTCCGGCACCAGGCTTGCGAAAATGCCAAGCAGACGAACCTATCGATGCCTGGAAAGGAGGTGAATCGTATGGCCATGCTGATAGAAGAACGAAGCGGCGTGTCCCGGTCGTTCCCCATGCAGGAGGTGCCGCATACGGATGGCGCAGGACAACCCCCAATGGAAAAGGGTCGCTTCCGACAGCTTCGGACATGGTTCGTCCGGCTCGGCGAGTTTCTGTTTGGCCTTGGGTTGGCCTTCCTGGGATTTTTGGTGCGGGCCGCGTTGACTGTCGCGCTGCTTGCGGCTCCGCTTATTGCTCTGGTGGGAACAGTGCTCCTTTTCGCTTTGCTGATTGAAGGAACAGGAGTGGTCCTGCGAGCAATTGGTTTGACGCCGTGAGTTGATCCCTGGCCAGGCGTGGAGCGAGGGGACGATAGCGTACTTTAGGCGCGCCGCCGAGTTACTTAGGGCAGGTTGGTATGCTGCCGAGCGTCAAAGCGTGAAACCTGGGCGAGACGTCGGAAGAGTTCTTTCTCCTCAGCAGTCGGTTGGAGGGGCACCAGCACGTGCAGACGGACGAAGAGATCGCCTCGTGTGCCGTCGCGCCGGCGGAGACCTTGGCCACGCAACCGCAGCCGCTGTCCACTCTGGCTGCCCGGAGGAATGGTCACGTCTACCACCCCATCCAGAGTGGTTACTGGCACACGCGCACCCAGGACAGCCTCCCAAGGAGCCACGGGCAAGTCTGTCTGGAGATCATCATCGGTTGGCCGCGTGAAGCGCGGATGCGGCAAGAGCCGAACCCGCAGACGTAGATCCCCGGCTGAGCCGTTGGAGCCGGGCTGGCCCTGACCCGCCAGCCGCAGGATGGAGCCATCGCGGACGCCGGCTGGTACCGTGACCTCAATCACCTTCCGTTCTGGCCCGTCCAGGATCAGCGAATGGGTTCCACCCCGATGCGCCTCTTCCAGGGTCAGTGGCAACTCGGCTTCCACATCCTGGCCGCCGGTGCGGAAACCCTTCCCAGCCCGGAACGAGCGGTGGCCACTGAAGAAGCGATCGAACCAATCGCCGAAGCCGCCGAAGCGGTCATTTCCGAAGAGATCGGCCCCGACGTCGCTTGACGAAGGCCCTTCTTCCCAGCGGAAGGACGTCTCGAAGTCCTCGCCGGGCGACATCCCCGGGCCAAACCGATCGTACCGTTTCCGCTTCTCTGGATCAGACAGGACTTCATAGGCTTCGTTGATTTCCTTGAATTTGGCCTCTGCTTCCTTGTTGCCAGGGTTACGGTCGGGGTGATACTTCATGGCCAGCTTGCGGAACGCGCGCTTGATCTCTTCCGGACTTGCTGTGCGTGGTACGCCAAGTATCTCGTAGTAATCCTTGGTCTTCGTCACCATAGCCCCTCGACCTCAACACAACTCATGCAGCCTGTGCGTAGGGCCGCTCCCATACCGGCCGACGGAAGTCCAGACCCCGCGCCGCCGTAGGGGGACCTTCTTTCTGAGTCAAAAACCTCTTCATCTCCTCATCTCTCAGGATGCGAGATGTAATCTTCAGGCATCTTTTTTCTCCTCTTTCTGGCCATCCTTGCGGCAGCTGATATTCCTGATACCCATGAGGAAGCTGGAGATAGAGAAATAGACCGGTTTCCCGGATTGATCCGGAATTGCGGTCCACCAGCCAGTAGGCCCCTTTCTGGACCGGGAACAGGAACGTCCCGGCCGGTGCCGTGGTAGCCATCAGGTAGACAGCATCCGGCTTCTGTACCCAGGCATAGCGGTCCTTGTCATCCAGGATCAGAAGGCAGGTTCCTGAGCCATCCTGCCATGCCTCATAATCGCCTCGGCGAACAATCCGTCCCTCGGGCGCTATCTCGGCGGAAAGCGAATCGCTCTTGGCCAGCATGACGAACGCCAGTCCGATGGGGCAGTATGGGCATCTGTACCAGAGAACACGGTTCTCGGCAGACTCGAATTCGATCCAGGTTTGCCCGCAGCAGCCCGGGCAGAACTCGGTTCTGCACCCTGCGCAGAGGAATACCGGATTTGTCCGCGCCGGCAATTCGTTGTGCCGAGAGCAACGTGCGGACGGCTTGGCGTTGGACGAGAGCCAAACCTTGTTGGGTTTCGTCTGGTCCTGTATCGACTGCATGGTCCTCTCCTTCTTTCCCGATCGGCTCATACATACTGCCGCAGAGGCGGCCTGACGGGCCTTGTGGGCCAGAGCCTGTGAGGAAGCAGCGGGAGCATTTTCGTGCTCGGTTCATCTGGCTGTTTCGCAAGGTCGATGCCGGCTGAGATGGGGGCCGATTACTTGCCGCAACTTTCCTTAAACGAAAAAGTTACGATGGAGGTGCGGCACAGCTTTCCTTAATAAGCCGGTCAACTTGTCCAGATGTCCTCTGTCCAAGGGCGACAACCTGGCGCGGCATCTGCCAACGCGCAGTGCCAGCAAGAGATGCTTTGGCCCTTACGGGCGCTGTGGACGGGCAGGCTCATCGCTTCACCGTAGCATGGAAAGCAACGCCCAAAATGAGAAGGCCGCCAAGGACCGTACGCAAGGGCAAACGATCGCCAAGGACGAGGACAGCGAGGAGCGTGCCATAGACTGGCTCCAAGCAAGCAATCGTGCTCGCTGTCCGTGCCGAAACGCTGCTCATGCCGGCGATGAATAACGAATGCGCCACAGCTGTACAGAGGATGCCGAGAACAGCGAGCAGTAACGTATCACGGATCGTAAAGACCTCTTTACTGGTGAGGATGAACGGTAGCAAGACCGCAGCGGCGAAAAGATCCTGATACAAGACGATGGTCATGCTGGAGTGCTGTTGCACAAAGCGGCGGTTGAGCAGCGTCAGCGAGGCGAACGTCCCTCCCGAGGCGATGCCCCATAGAATGCCCTGCGTAGGACGGCCGTTCAGCTCAAAATGAGGCTGCAAGATGGCGACACCAGCCAGGGCGAGAGCGGCACGGACGACATCAATCCCATGAAGTTTCTCGCGAAAAAACAGCGGCTCCAGAAAGGCAATGAAGACGGGGAACGTCGTAAAAGTGATGAGTGCCAGAGCAACACCGGCCATTTTCACGGACTGAAAAAAAGTCATCCAATGCCCGGCAAGCAAGACGCCAAGGACAGCGAAGGCGAGGATGCTCCGCCGCGATATCGGCCGCAGAATGTCCCGCCGCAGCCAAGCAGCGAGCAGCAACGCCCCGGAAGCGAAGACAACACGTCCAAAGACCAGAGCGCTCGTCGAGAGAGGAAGAATCCTCCCATCGCCAAAGAGGCCGGCGAAGCCGAACAACAGGACAGCGGCATGAATGCTCAGCAGATGGCGTGAATGCGGCGACATGAAAGCATCTTATAGCCTGACGCAGCGGCGCTCTGGGAGTAGGCATGGGCTGGCGAACGGCCGGCGTCTGCCGGTTGGTAAAGCCCCGCCAACCGGCGCCAAGAGCAAGCGGACTTTTCCCTCCCTCCTTGGGGAGGAGAGAGTTGGGTCCGGTAGCTCTAATGGAACGCAAATGTCCCTGTCATCTACCGAGTACCGAAACACTCGCGCCGCGTTCGGGAACGGCCACATCGGCGAAGCCGGCCATTCGCAGTCCATCGGCCAGCATTACGGCGCGCTCCGGCTCGCCGTGGACCAAGCATACCTGCCGCGCCGTCTCGGCCAAGGGACGGAGACTTGCCAATAAGCCATCGTGATCGGGATGGCAAGATAGGCCGTTGAGCACCACTACTTCTGCCTGGAGAGCTAGTGTCCGTCCGAGGATACGCACTTCTGGTTGTCGCTCTAGCAGACGGCGGCCCAGTGTGTCGGCGGCCTGGTAGCCGGTCAGCAATATTGTACAACGACGATCTTCGAGGTTGTGTTTCAGATGATGGAGCACACGGCCGGCCTCGCACATGCCGCTGGCCGAAATGATGATGCACGGCTGACGTATCTCATTCAGCGCGATGCTTTCCTGCACTTTTTCGATATAGCGCACGTGTCCTTCGCCGAACAACTCGGGATGCGCGCGTAACAGCTGCAAGGTCGGCTCATCGAAGCACTCGGCATGGGCGCGGAAAACTTCGGTAGCCCGCAACGCCATCGGGCTATCGACGAAGATCGGCAAGTCCGGCAAACGCCCCGCGTTCCTCAATTGATGCAGAAAATACACGATGGTCTGCGTGCGTCCGACGCTGAAGGCGGGGATGAGCAGCTTGCCGCCGCGCTCGGCCGTGCGAAG
>JAJPHU010000309.1 GCA_021325115.1 Planctomycetota bacterium
AGGTATAAGCGGAGTAAGCTTGCCTTGAAGGGAGCATTGCTTCTCTGTCGCCTTAACGATTCTTGGCGGAGGGTATTCGTGTTCAATCTCGTTCTGGTTCTGCTGGTGGTTTTTGCCGTCTTGAGTTTGGTGTTGGCGGCATGGACGCTATTCTTTCAGGGCTACATTTACAGCGAGCCGGTCGAGGCGATCTACTGGCGCGCCCCTGCTGCAGGCGCCGCTTTGACTCTCTTTCTGTGTCTCTGGATCATCTTCGATTATCGCAGCATTGAAAAACCTACCGATGAAGGCCGCTATCGTCCTTTGCACGAGTTGAGCGTCCGTGAGACAGAAAGGTACGACAAGCTCACCATCCTGACTCAGGACGGCAAGAAAGTATCCTATACGTGGCAGGGCAATCAATATGTCAGCAAGACTGGCCGGCGCCTGCCGGAGCGGCCCCTGGAGATCATCGCCACAGACAAGGAAGGCCAAGAACACGTCTTCAAGCCGAAGACCGACGACAAGGGCTACTTTAAGGTCGAGGAAAACGGACGCCTGCGCTATTACGAGGAAGGCAATCCGAAGCGCTACATGGAGGAGGGCTATCCCGGCGCGATCACCATTTATCACTTCAGTTGGCTGATGATAGGACTGTTGTTGAATTTCGGCTTCTTGGCAGTATGGTTTTTGTGTTTGTGGCTGCTGCTGCGCTTCCAGTGGTCGCACGCGCTGGGTCTGGCTTTCGTCGCCTGGCTCATCAGCCTCTTCGTGTTGCCGATGTTGCTGACACAAGCGGAAAAGGTACGGAAAGAACGTCTCCCTCCGCCGTCGACGGCCGCGATGGTTAAAGATCGGAATGAGGCAGCGTAGCGATGGGAATAGCGACTGTCACTACTCATTTATTATCCTCATAGAGCGCATATTTCACGCTTCTCAGGTGCTGGCCAAGATGTGCATAATATCGCCGTCTTGGACGATGTAGCTTTTGCCTTCCAACCGATAGACGCCGTGCGTTTTGGCTTCTTTCATCGAGCCGACACGCTGGAAATCCTCATAGCTGACTACCTCGGCGCGCACGAAGCCACGCGCCAGGTCCGTATGAATTTGCCCCGCGCCGGTGACGGCATCCGCCCCCTTGGGGATGCTCCAGGCCCGGCACTCGTCCTCGCCAACGGTGAAAAAGACAATCTGCCCCATCGCGGCGAAAATCTTCCGCAGCACCTCGTCGCGGATGAACCCCGTCAGACCCAAATCTGTCATGAACATTTGCCGATCGTCTTCTGGTAATTCGTGCAACTCCATTTCCAGCTTGGCCGGCGCGGCCAGGGCGTCTGGCGCCAGCGCCAGCAGTTCATCCGGTAGTGGTTGATTGAGCCGGTCCTCGCCGAGATGGACGAGCACCTGTTCCGGCTTGAGGGTCAGTAGTTGAAAACTGCGGATGGCTTTCTCTTCGTCATCCTTGAGTCCCAGCGCGGCCGCCCCCCCCTTTCCTCCTCCAGAGTCGGGGAGGGAAAGAGGGGAAGCCTCAAAAGCAGCGGCGATGCGCTGGAGCAGGGCCAATTCCTGTTCGTCAGCCTCTTTCTGTTTGGCCGGACGCGGTTTGCGGAGTTGATCCTTCAGCCGGCTGATACGGTTGCTGACAATTTCCAGATCGGCGAACATCAGTTCTTCACGGAAGCGCCGTAGTTGGCTGGCCAGGTCTGGCTCGTTGAAGCCGTTGAGCACGACAAGCAAGCCGCCCGCTTCGCGGAGGATGCCCAACCGCCGCGGATTGTCGCGTCGCTCCGTGGCCAACAAACCGGGCGTATCGAGAAATTCCAGAGTTGCCGGCGTTGTTTTGCGCGGCTGAAAGTGGGCTGACAGCCAATCGAGGCGCGGATCGGGAATGCGCGCAATACCCGTCTGCCCAGTCTGACTCTTGGCCGGATCGGGTCTCACTCCGGTCAGCCAGTGAAACACCGTGCTCTTGCCCGAACCCGAAAATCCAACGATGCCGACTTTCATACTTTTTCGTCCGTAGTTCGTAATCCGTAGCTTAGGGAGAGGAAAGACGTTATCCTGAAATTATCAACCGAACCGACTTTGCCCACTGTATCACTATCCCGCGATTCTGGCTACGGACTACGGACCACCGACTACGGACCAAAGAAATGTGTGATGAGTGGATGCCCCATCTGGAGTTGCCGATTACGTTCGAGCAGTTCCAGCAGTTGCCGCGCAACGCGGCGTACAAGTACGAGTATTTCCACGAGCGTGCCTGGCTGAGTCCGCGGCCGCACTATTATCATGCACTGCTCGATCTGGAGGCGTGGGCCGCACGTCCGCTGGAAGGCGCCAGCCGTAAAGCTCGGTTGCGCCCCGTGCAACCAACGGATTGGGCGGGACTGGCGCCGTTATTTTCGGCAGCGTTCGATCGGCAGCAGCCGTTCTGTGGCCTCGATGACGAGCGTGCCCTGGCGGCAGCGCGTAAAGCCCTGGAACACACACGCGCAGGCGGCGATGGCCCGTGGATCGAGCAAGCCAGCTTCGTGGCCACCGATGGCGAGGCCGGTCCGGAAGTCGGTGCCATTCTGGTGACGCTGTTGCCAGAAGGTGATCCGAGCGGTTGGCATAGTTATCACTGGAAGGAGCCGCCGCCGCCGGATGCACTGGCGCGGCGGCTGGGCCGGCCGCATTTGACATGGATTTTCGTCCGCCCCTTCAATGCCGGCCAAGGTGTCGGTACCCTGCTTTTAAGCGCCGCCGTGCGCGAGTTATTGGCGCTGGGATACAAGCAGTTGGCTAGCACGTTCTTGATCGGCAACGATTCGAGCATGTTGTGGCACTGGCGCCAAGGGTTCCAATTACTGGCGTATCCCGGTTCATGGCGGCGACAGGTCGCGGAAATGGAGGAAGCAATGTAGAACAAATACTCGCCCGGATCAATCCTCCAGTCCCAAATCACGTAGCGCCTGTGCCCGCAGCAGCGCCTTACCGAGCGCAGACAAACGCTCTACCGGCCATTCTTGCAAGGTCAAATGAGGTCTTGTCGAAACGCCACTGCGGGCGGATCCTGAAGCAGGAAACCACCTGTCGCCCAAGCGGACGGGGCGGGCTGGTGGGCGGACAGCCGCCGATTTGCCACCGGAGCATCGTCAAGGTTCTGTGATTTGTGTCGGTCACCGGCTGCCGCTGGGAAGATGCCTCGCTGGAGATGGGCTGCTCGGGTCGGCAGTACGACTCAACGGCTCCAACTCCAGAGCAATCTGCATCTTTCGCGGCTGCGGTTTGCCCTGCCAGTACCACACATAATTCGCCTGCTCGGATACTAGCATCAGCGACGTGAGCATTTGCTTTTTGCGGTCCTCACAGGCCAGACCCACGAAGTGAGCGGTGAGGCGGCCCTCTGTCGGTTTGCCGACCGGAAACTTCAGCCGCAGCTCGCCTTCCAACCGAATGCGGGCTTCCTCGTTGGACACAGCGGCGAGTGTGGCCTTCAACGTCCCTTTCAGCACTTTGCAATCTTTCGCTCGCCACTGAGGACCGGGCGGATAGCCATACTGAAACAGCTTGTGCGCAATCTCCTCTGGGATGTCCCATGATGTCCCCGGCTGGGCATCAATGGGTGGTAGAAAGGCTTTACACTGCGCCGCCGTCAACTTGACGCGATCATGGCTCAAGCGATTGCCGTCTACATCCAGGCGTGTCCAAATGTCGATGAAATTGTTCTCTGTTTCCTTACGGTCGCGGCTCGGCTGGCTATCGGTCGGCTCGGCAATACTGGCCCGAATCGCTTCCGCGCGGCGCGGCGTCAGCTTTTGCTCTGCGATAATTTGTTGCAAGAATGGCAGGAGTTTTTCCGGCTTGCAGGCTTGATGCAACTGCTGCGTCGCCAGCACGTCGCCATTGGCGGCAATAAGGAACACGCATACGCTGCCGCCCTTCAGACCGCGGCGGGTGCATTCGTGATCGATGCGCAACAATTCTGCCTTCTCGTCCTCGCTGCGCGGATCGCGCTGGTAATCGTCGCGGGAAACCAGGACAGGCACGAAATACGTGCTAATCAATTCGCGGATGCGCGGATGGGAGAGTGAACTCACTCTCATATCGAGAGCGCCGCCTCAGCAGCGGCCTGTCTCGATGTTGCCATCGTAGGTAAACAGAAAGACTGGTTGCTTCTCGCGTTCGCTGGCGTGCCGTGCTGCCAATAACGATGCGGTCCAGGGGATCTTACGCCAGGCGTTGACCTCGCTGTCTTTAATGCGTTCGATCTGCTTGCGGATCGCTATCTCATCGCGCTCGGCGGCGGATACCAGTGTGGCAGCCAGTACCGCCACACTAACTACGCTTCCTCGATGCATCGTTTCGCCTCCTTGCTTGAGAAAGAGGTTGGAAATCCTTTCCTGTTATACCACAATCAGGAGCATCAAGCACACCCCTGGCTAACTCGCTGAGGGGGGCGGAGGTGTCGTTTCGGCAACGGGTGCGGCCGGTGGCTCCTGGCCTGGCAGCAGAATGTGGCGGATGCGCACCTTGGTGTACCACTGGCGATGACCGCGCAGACGGCGATAGTTCTTGCGGCGGCGGAAGTGTTGGATGTACAGCTTCGTCGAGGGATGTTCCACAATTTCGCCGAGAATGCGCATGCCTTCGACCAACGGTTGGCCGATGCGGCGGTCGTCGCCGTTGCTGTAGAGCAGGACGCGGCCAAACTCGACGCGTCCTCCCTTGTCGCCGGCGCGGTAGTCCACCTTCACGACATCGCCTTCGCTGACTCGATACTGCCGAGAACCGTCTTCAAAAATTGCGTACATGGTTTCGTTCAACCGTGTGGGGCGCCTATGATCCGTTCGTGAAAATGTAACTTTATCAACCGCGGCGTCTTTCGGCTAGAGTGTGCCGCCAGCCTCGCCGAAAATCCTCTTTTTTTCCAATGGCTCTGTCGTTACAATCGCTGCCCCATTTGTCAAAGGAGACGTTGTCATGTTGCGCTTTTGGCAGGTTGCTGCGGGCAGCTTGATGGTCTTGGTCCTGATTATGTCGCCGATCGTGTTAGCGGTACGGCAACAGGCGCAGACACGCAACTTCCATGTAGTCCGGCCAGGCGTTCTCTATCGCAGCGGGCAGATGACCAAGGAAGGTTTGCAGCGCATTATCAACGATTATCACATTAAGACCGTCATTAGTCTGCGCGATGGGCAATCGGAGCGCGACCGGGCCGAAGAAGAGTTTTGCAAAAGCGAAGAAATCAACTTCGTGCGCATTCTACCCAGTCGCTGGGGCGATGAGGGCGGCTCCGTGCCGGTCGAGGCCGGGGTGCAACGCTTCCGCGCGATTATGAGCGATCCCCGCAATTATCCGGTGCTGGTGCACTGTTTCGCGGGCATCCACCGTGCGGGAGCGTACTGCGCCATTTATCGTATGGAGTTCGAGCATTGGAGCAACGCTCAGGCTATCGCCGAGATGAAAGCGTGCGGCTACAGCAATCTCGATGATGAGTTGGACATTCTCGGCTTCATGGAGCAATATCGCCCCAGCTGGATGTTGCCCGCCAAAGAGAAAGAGAAGAATCAAACCGCGAATCATACGAATCACACGAATAAAAAACAGAAAAAGAGAAAATAAAATCTTCTTTATCTTCTTTTATTCGTGTGATTCGTGGCTTGATTCTTCCGAGTAGAATGCAATTACCGCTTGTACGGCACGATGCCATAAGCGCAAACGCCGTTCGCGCTCGGCGGCCGGCAGGCGCGGCTCAAACCGCCGAGCTTCTCCAGCCAAGCGGCACAATTGCTGTTCACTTGACCATATTCCCACGTGCAAACCGGCCAGATAAGCTGCGCCAAGAGCCGTCGCTTCGGAAACCGGCGCTTGCAGGAGTGGCAGCCCTAAGATATCAGCCTGACACTGCAAGAACCAGGCATTGCGCGCCATGCCGCCGTCCACGCGCAAACTGTGCAAGCGTTGGCCGGCGTCGCGTCCGGCGGCATCGATGAGATCGGCGACCTGATAAGCGACGCCTTCCAAAGCAGCTCGGCCCAGGTCTGCTGCGGTGGTACCGCGCGTCAAGCCGAAAAGGACGCCGCGCGCCTTGGGCGCCCAGTGCGGCGCGCCCAGGCCAACGAAACCGGGTACGAAGAGAACCGGTTGGCCGGTGTCGGATTGCGCCGCCAACGCCTCGATTTCCGGCGCTTCCCGGAATAAACGCAGGCCATCGCGTAGCCATTGCACGGCGGCACCGGCAACGAAAACGCTGCCCTCCAGAGCATACAGCACCGTCTCGGCACCGCTGGCCGCCACAGTGGTCAGCAAGCGATGTTGCGACAGCACCGGCTGCAGTCCCAGATGCTGCAAGAAAAACGCACCCGTGCCGTAGGTACACTTGGCCTCGCCCGGCTGAAAGGCACACTGGCCGAACAGGGCGGCTTGCTGATCGCCGGCCACTCCTGTAATCGGCAGACCGGCGGGCAGAAACGCTAGTTCTACTGTGCGGCCGAAATCATCCTGGCTGGCTCTTATTTGCGGCAGAAGCCCCTCGGGCACTTCGAAGAAACGGCACAGCTCTTCGTCCCAGGTAGTGTTGTGAAGATTAAACAGCAGGGTGCGCGAGGCATTGGTGCGATCGGTGGCGTGGACACGACCGCCAGTCAGACGCCAAAGAAGGAAGCTATCGATGGTGCCGCCCGCCAGCTGTCCCGCTTCTGCCCTGCGGCGGAGGTCGGCGTCTTCTTTCAACAACCAGCGAAATTTTGTGGCCGAGAAATAAGGGTCGAGTAGCAAACCGGTGCGCTCGCGTAGCCAGGCTTCCTCTGCTTGGTGCGTCTGACAGAAATCACTGGTGCGGCGGTCCTGCCAGACGATGGCTCGCGTCACGGGTCGACCGCTGTCACGCTCCCACAGCACTACCGTCTCCCGCTGATTGGTCAAGCCAATCGCCGCCAGTTGCCTGGCTTCGATGCGGGCCGCAGCCAACGCCCGCGGCACCACGTCCGCCACGGATGCCCAGATCTCCTCGGCATCATGCTCGACCCAACCGGGCTGAGGATAGTATTGCGTCAGCTCGCGGCTGGCGCTGCCGAGGCTGTGCCCCGCCGCATCGTAAACTACTGCCCGCGTACTGGTTGTGCCCTGATCGATGGCAAGCACGTAGGGAATCGTCATATCAACAGCCTCGCATCGATTTTCAGTTCTCAGGATTCCAGGGTCAACGGAAAACCGGAAACCAAAAATTTGAACTATAGTTGCTCAGGGGGGATCAACCATGGCGATGGTTTGTCCACAGTGCAATACCACCTATGAGCAGCGCTGGCAGTGTCCGCTGTGCGAGACACGTTTACTCTTCCGCGATGTCCGCCGTCTTCCCGAAAATTCGCCGGAACGATCGCTGGGCGGGCGGCAACGGCCGTGGGAGCGAATCTTCATCGGCCTGGTTTTGGCCCAGGGCTTGTTCTATGGGATGCGCCATTTGGTAACAGCGGGGTTGCTGGCCATTCCAGGGCGCGAAGCCGTCGAGCGGATAGAGGCGGCGGCGACAGGGATTCTCTTGTTCCAGGGGCTGCGTATCGGTGCGCTCTTCCTCAGTGCCGTTTTCCTCGGGGCAGGACAGCGGCATGCAGTAGTTCTCGGTGCCGTCCTCGGCGTCTGGAACGGTACATTCTCGGTGCTTCTGATGAGCGACCCGGCGCAAGTGCGGACGCCAACCGCCATCTTGGGTCAACCGCTGTTGCAAGCAGTGATGGGAGCGCTAGGCGGCTGGTTGGGGGCGGGAGTGTGGCAACCGCTGTCCGCAACCGACCCCACAGAGATGCCCCTGCCGCGCCGCCGCAGCAAGCTGCGGCGCAACCGGGATCTCTTCCGTGGGCCTGTGGCCTGGGTCCGTGTGGCCGCAGGCACGATCTTGGCCGTGGCCGGTACGCTGACCGCAACGCTGCTTTTCGAGAAAATTCTCGACATCGGCCACGGAACACTGGCGACCACCGATGAGTTGCAAGACCGTCTCATCACCTTGGAGATCAAAGCCCTCGCTCTTCTATTCGGCGGCGCGCTCGCCGGTGCCACCACCCGCAACGGACTTAAGCAAGGCTTTGGCGTTGGCCTGGCCTCGACCATTCTCCTCATTGGCGTCGAGATCCATTACATCGACCGTTGGCTACAACTGGCCGCCTATACGGCCCTCGCGGCTTTGTCCCTCAGTATGGTTGGCGGCTGGTTCGGCAGTCAGCTTTTCCCTCCCGTTTTCCGCAAGCGGCGCCGGCGCGGCCTGGGTGGTGCTGCGCTTTGATGCGGATTTTGCTGCTTTTTCTTCATCTCCTTCTCTCTCTGTCGCCGATAGAAACGCGGTGAGGAATCCTCGGCGTACCCTTTTCGTGCTTTGCCTGGCCAGCGGCGGATGGGCGTTCGGCTTCGGTTTGGGCGCTCCGCTGGCGTCGCTGTGGCTGCGCGATGCCGGCCGCAGTGCTCGCGTCATTGGCCTGAACACCAGCCTTTATTATCTCGGTGTCGCTTTGGCCGCTTTTGCCGTGCCTTGCTTGATGCGGCGCTTCTGCCGTCTGTGCGTCGTGGGCGGCATTGTTGCCGATGCCGTTGTCACGGCCCTTTTTCCATGGGCTGAGAGCTTGCTTGCCTGGTCCTTGCTACGGCTCATCGGCGGCATGGCCACCGCCCTGAGCATCATCCCGATGGAAACTCTTGTCAATCACAACGCCCCCCCTGAACGCCGCGCCCGGGATTTCGGCTTCTATGCTTTCAGCGTCGCTCTCGGCGTCGCCCTCGGTTCGCTGATTGGTTTGCCGCTTTATCCCCTGGCACCGCGCTGGACCTTTGCGCTGGGCGGCTTGGTCACACTGGCATCGGCTCTGACGGCGTGGATGGGCTGGCCCGTTGGAGGGAGCGAACGGAGCCGCGACCGTGAGGGAGCGGCATTGTCCACCGCTTCCTCACGGTCATGGCTCGACTCGATCGCAAACGCTTTCAGTTATGGCGCCGCCTGGGTCCAGGGTTTCTTGGAAGGCGGACTCATCACCTTTTTGTCGATTTATCTGCTAGGGCGCGGCTACAGGGAGGGAGAGGTGAGTTTTCTGGTTGGTGGGTTGTTCGCTGGCGTGATTCTCTGTCAGGTGCCGCTGGCCTGGCTGGCCGATCGTCTGGGCCGATGGCACGTCTTGCTCGGTTGTCACATATTATTGATGGCCGCACTTTTATCGGTGCGTGGGTGTCCGAGCACGCCGCTGTTGGCCGTCGCCTTGTTTTTGTTGGGAGCGTGTTGCGGGGCGCTGTATCCTTTAGGATTGGCCTTGTTGGGAGAGCGTGTGCCGCCGGCTGAGTTGGCACGAGCCAACGCCCATTACCTGGCGAGCAATTGTGTGGGCAGCCTGTGCGGGCCGACGCTCTTGGGACTGGTGATCGACCGGTTCGGCCAACCGTCGCAGTTCCTCGCTGGCGCGATCGCTGTGGCTGCCGTTGGGGGATTGGGCATTGCTTGCCATCGTAAAGGAGATAAACCGCCAAGGCGCCGGGGGCGCCCAGAAAAGAAGACAAAGCGAGAATTAGAATTGTATAATGTCTGATTCTCCTGCTGCTTTTTTATGTTCTCTTCTTTTCTTGGCGCCCCCGGCGCCTTGGCGGTTTATCTTCCTTTTCTTATGCTGGCAAATCCTGGCCTTTGGTCTCTGGGGCAAATAGCAGAAGCAGCACCCCCAAGGCGAATAGCAAACTCAACAAGGCTGCCGCGTTGGCCACGCTGATGCCGAGCTTGTATTGCATCCAACCGCTAAGGGCGAGAACAGGGGCGGCAAGGATGCGTCCGACATTGAAACAGAAACCGCCACCGGTGCTGCGGAGGCGTGTGGGAAACAACTCCGGAAAGTACACAGCGTAGCCGGCGTGCATCCCTAGCGTGAGAAAACCGAAGATGGGCAAGAGCAAAGCGGCCGCTGTCATGCTGGATACTTGTTTGAAGACGATCAGAGAGGCCGCCAAGCCGCCGAGATGATAAAACAAAAAAGCGCCGCGCCGTCCCAGGCGTTCGCAGATCGGCCCGAAGGCGATCAGCCCCAAACCGCCGCCGGTCGTGACCAGAAACATGCCGAGCATCTCGATGTGTTTGAGCGTCTCTTGATTTTGCTCGCCTGTGCTTTGCTGATACGCCTGTTGCAAAACGTCTTTGCCGTAAATGTGCGTGCCCCAAAACGTTGCCAGTCCGATGGCGGCCAACCCCACGCCGATCAGGGTCCGCCGCAATAAGCCGCCCTGGAACAGTTGCGGCACCGATGCCTTTGTTTCACCGGCAGCGCTGGCCGCTTTCACCCAGCGTTCCGGTTCGCGCAGGCTCACGCGGATCCAAATGATGAGCAGCGACGGCACAATACCCAAAAGAAATCCCACACGCCAGCCGGTCAGCGACCATTCGTGGCCAAACAGCAAGAGCGTCCGAGCGAACCAGGGATTGGCCACGATGAGCGTTCCGGCAGCCACAGCCAGATAAGTGCCCAGAACGCTTGAGGCATGGAAGATCGATTGCGACCAGGCGCGGGCGCGTTGTGGGAAAACCTCAGCCACCAGAGCGCTGGCAACAGCCCATTCGCCGCCGACCCCCAGGGCCACCAGGAAGCGATACCCCGCCATCTCCCACCAATGCGAAGCAAACGCCGACAGACAGGTGAAGAGTGAATACAGAACAATGGTATAAGTCAAGGTCCGCTTGCGGCCCAACCGGTCGCTGAGGACACCAAATATCACACCGCCCAACGCTCCGCCGAACAGGAAAGCCGCGAAGGTGATGTTGGTGTAAAGCGGAATGTTCCGCCGCGCTTCCGCAGGAGTCAAGGCCGGCATTGCCTGGTTCATGCTGGCGACGAAGATCTGTCCCTCGAACACGTCGAACACCCAGCCCAACGAGGCCACGATCAGGACCAGCCATTGATAGCGGCTGATTTCGTGATACCAGGGCGTCGCTTTTTGTTGTTGCTCATTCATGTCGGCTATCTCGGTTAGCGACGCTTCTACGAAGCGTCACAGGCTGCGACGCTTCTACGAAGCGTCGCTAATCAGCGGGCTTATCCTATAATGTCGCCAGATGCAAGAACAGGAGAACACCATGAGCATTCGTTTTGGCTTGATTGGTTACGGCGCCTGGGGCAGTCATCATGCTCGCGCCATCGCCGCCACCACCGATGCGGAACTCGTGGCCATTGCCGCTCGTTCGGAGAAAACACGTGCCACCGCCCATGCTGACCATCCATCCGCCCGCATCTACGATGACTATCGCACCCTGCTGGAGCGCGAACAGCTCGATGTTGTAGATGTGGTGCTGCCGACGTACTTGCACTATGAAGTCGCCAAGGCCGTGTTGGAGTCGGGGCGGCACCTGCTTTTGGAAAAGCCCATGGCGTTGCGCGTGGCCGAGTGCGATGCGCTGATCGCACTGGCCGCAGCACGCGGCAAGTGCCTGGCTATCGGCCATGAATTTCGCCTGTCGTCGCTGTGGGGCCAGATGCAGCAAATGGTAGCTGGCGGCGCCATCGGCAAGCCGCTTTATCTGCTCATCGAATTGTGGCGGCGGCCCTATCGCATGGGCGCCGAGGGCTGGCGCTACGACATTCAGCGTGTTGGCGACTGGATTCTCGAAGAGCCGATTCACTTTTTCGACATGGCCCGCTGGTATCTCGCTTCGGCTGGCGACCCTGTCACTGTCTATGCTCGCGCCAACTCCAAACAAGAAGGCCATCCCGAATTGCAGGACAATTTCAGCGCCCTGCTCACCTTCGCTGGCGGCGAATATGCTGTCATTTCGCAAACCTTGGCGGCATTCGAGCATCATCAGGTGGTTAAGCTGACTGGCACACACGGTTCTTTGTGGGCCAACTGGAGCGGAGCGATGGACCGCGATTTTCATCCGACATTTTCGCTCCGCTATCACGATGGCACCAAGACAGAAACCATCCCCATCACCAAAATCACCGGCGAAGTCTACGAATTGGAAGATGAGATGGCAATGATGGTGCGTGCGGTGCGCGATGGCGGGCCAATCGCCGCCACGGGCACGGACGGCAAATGGTCGGTAGCCTTGTGCCTGGCGGCACAGCGCTCCGTGGATACCGGACAGATCGTATCTGTGGCGGATTTTGTGCGCGGAGGATGAAAGCATTGTTTGGAAGAAAATGCAGACCTTGCTGCCTTTGCCGGACGTACATGGTAGCAGAGCGGGTTTGTTCGTAAGGAATGCCATTCTTTGCTATCTTCTCCGGGCAGACTTTCCTTACAATGGATCGGAGTTTGACTTCGTCTCTTGGCGAGGGATGTGGCGGTGCGCACGCTTTGGCGAACTCGACTCGGCTTGCTGAGCGTCCTCCTCGCCGCTGGCTGCGCTGCCAGCCGGCAGTCCGTTCCCTCCTGCGGCTGCAGTGCTCCGAATGCGGATGTCGTGTTTGTCGCCGATGGCTCTGGCGATTATCGTACCACTTCGCAGGCCTTGGGCGAAGCGGTGAGCGCCTGTGCGGCGCCACTGCGCGTCGAAACATTCGTCTGGTCGCATGGCTATGGCCGTGTGCTGGTCGATCACATCGATCATTGCAACCATATCGAAGAAGGCCGACGGCTTGCCGCTTTGGTTGCAGCTGTCAAACAGAATTGTCCTGAGCGTAGTGTGTATCTCGTGGCTCATAGCAGCGGCGCTGCTGTGGCCTTGGCGGCCGCCGAGGCGGCGCCGCCCGGCTCCATTGAGCGTATTGTCCTGCTTGCCCCAGCCGTGGCACACGATTACGATCTACGCCCAGCCTTGTGCTCCGTGCGGCAAGGTATCGATGCGTTCATCAGCCGGCGCGATATTGGCGCGTTAGTCTTCGCCACGGGCATCGTCGGCACCGCCGATCGTCAGCGAGCGGCGGCCGCTGGCCGTGTCGGCTTCACACCTCTTCTGACCCGTCCAGGCGATGAGTTGCTATACGCCAAGTTACGAGTCCATCCGTGGGATCCCAGCGTCGCCTGGACCGGCAATCGTGGCAGCCATTATGGTACGCTCGAACCAGGATTCATGCGTTCCTATATCCTGCCGTTGCTCCGACGCTGACGCTTCCGGCTCGTCAAAGTCTTTGGGGCACATTGCCCGCATGCCGCGATTGAGATACGCGGGCAGCATGCCCTACAATAATTCTTTCTGTTAGCCCTTACTTTCAGCAGCGGAAGATAGAGGGGAGCAGCGTTGTGACAGCCCGACGATTTGTCTTATTAGACCGCGATGGTACGCTGATTGTCGAACGTAATTACCTGGCTCGCGTCGAGGACGTAGAACTGTTGCCCGCCACAGCACGGGGGCTGCGTCTGTTGCACGATGCCGGCCTGGGACTGGCGGTGCTTACCAATCAATCCGGATTGGGCCGCGGTTACTTCGATTGGGATGCGCTAAATGCCGTCCATGTACGGATGACACAGTTGTTGGCCGATGAGAGTATAGCGTTGGATGGCATTTACGTGTGCCCGCACACGCCCGAAGATAATTGCGATTGCCGCAAGCCGCAACTCGGCCTGGTCCGGCGTGCTGCAGCAGAGCTGCATTTCGATCCCGCCGCGTCGTTTGTCATCGGCGACAAGCCGTGCGACATCGAATTGGGACGCCGAATAGGCGCCGCTACTTTCCTGGTCCGTACCGGCTATGGGGCATTTGGAGAACAGGAAGGGTTGCGAGCCGATTACATCGTTGACGACATATTGGCCGCGGCACATATCATCTTGGAAAGGACAGAGCGCGATTTATCGTTTTGTGCGAAACGATAAATCGCGCTCTTCTACAACCCGCAGCGAAACAAATCCTTAGCGCGCCGACGTTGCTTGGGCGTTGTTTGCTTCCTGTGTCGCCCGGTAGGTGACTCGCGCGAACCATTCTGATGTGTTCATGCGTTGACCAACTGGCGTCGCCGGAGGACACGGCGGCGGGCATACCGGTACACACACCGGCACTTGCCGGCACACCTTATAGGTGACGCAATACGGTTGCATCTCGCAGACACAGTGCGGCACCAGGTTCACCTTCTCCTCGGCCACCATCTTGCAGGTGACATAAGGAACCAGACAGGTCCGCTGTTCTGTCACCAGCTTGCAGCGTGTGCAGGGAATCACCCGGCAGCGCTCTTCAGGGACCAGCTTGCAGGTGGTATAGGGGATGCAGACTTCTTTCGTCTGCGGCACCAGATAGCTGCGGCGGCATGTAACCATGCGGCAATGCTTCTGGGTGACCAGATGGCACGTCGTGTACGGAATGCATACTTCCTTGACCTGCGGCACTGTATAGCAACGCTGGCAGGTAATCATGCGGCAGTGCTGTTGTGCAACCATGTGGCACGTCGTGTATGGAATGCATACTTCCTTGACCTGCGGCACTGTATAGCAACGCTGGCAGGTAATCATGCGGCAGTGCTGCTGTGCAACCATGTGGCACGTCGTGTATGGAATGCACACCTGTTTCACTTCTGGCACCATATAGCAGCGCTGGCAAGGGATCATGCGGCAATGCTGTTGTGCAACCATGTGGCACGTCGTGTACGGAATGCACACTTCCTTGACCTGCGGCACAACATAGCAGCGCTGGCATGTCAGCATACGGCAATGCTGCTGTGTTACGATTCGGCACGTGGTATAGGGGATGCACACTTCCTTCACCTGTGGCACCATGTAGCATTTCCGGCACGTGAGCATACGGCAATGCTGTTTGGTGATCATGCGACACGTGGTGTAGGGGATGCACACTTCCTTGACCTGCGGTACCAGATAGCATTTGCGGCACGTGAGCATACGGCAATGCTCCTGGCGGACCAATTTGCAAGTGGTGTAGCAGTACGATTTCAGTACAGTGGAGGGCACCAGCTTGCAGACCGTGTAGTTGACCGTCTGGCAATGCTCGCGCTGGACGAGATGGCAGCAGCGGATGGTCCGCACTTCGGTGCGCGGCACCCAGACACGTTCACAGACCCAACGGCCGGGACACTGCACCGTATAGTTGACAACCTGGCCCGGACAATAGCGAGCACAGCAAGAGCAAGGATCAAAGATCCATTTGCCCGGCATCTGACAACACTTTTGTATAACCGGGCCTGGGCAATAGCGCTGCTTCACCTCCCAGCAGCCGGTGCAGACCGTAATGGCCTTCTCGGTCCACACCGGCTCATAAGTGCAGTAAGTGCAGACTTTCTGCCGCACTTCTGTCACCGTGCGATAGCAAGTGACAGGTACCTGGCAGGTATGTTCCTGGTACACCGGCTTATACGTGCAATAGTGTTGCGGCACCTGGTATTCCTTCCAGACTGGTTTATATACAGTGTAGGAGCACTTGCGAACGTGCTGTTGATACACCGGATGATAGGTGCAGTAATACTGCGGCACCTGATACTCCTGCCAAACGGGCTTGTACGTTGTATAGCAGCATTTTCGCACATGCTGCTGATACACTGGGTGGTAGGTGCAGTAATACTGCGGCACCTGATATTGCTGCCAACAGGTCTTGTATGTCGTGTAGTAGCATTTTCGCACATGCTGCTGATACACTGGGTGGTAGGTGCAGTAATACTGTGGCACATAGTACATTTGCCAGACCGGCTTGTACGTTGTATAGCAGCATTTTCGCACATGCTGTTGATACACTGGGTGGTAGGTGCAGTAATACTGCGGCACCTGGTACTGTTGCCAGCACACTTTATAAGTCGTGTAGTAGCATTTTCGC